>NZ_JADYXE010000060.1:0-24214 GCF_015864465.1 Pseudoalteromonas sp. SWN29 | reverse complement strand
CAAAAGATGATAAGGGTATTGTGAAGCAACCAAAAGATCGGTCAACCGATCAAAAATACCTTAACTGATCGGTGTTAGCCCTAAGGCCGTTTTTTAGCGATACAAGAAGAATTAACAGTTAGTTTCTTCAGCGTTCACGCCTTCTTTAACATTTTCACATGCATCTTCTACTTTGTTTTGAACGTCAGTTACTGCTTCGTCAATACGTTCGCCTGCGTCTTCTGCGTGATTGTCTTCACAACCCATGATGAAGAAACTTGCGAATAGACCGATTAGTGCTGCTTTTACAGTTGTTGAATTCATAATGTAATTCCTTGTAAGTATTAATTAAATTTTAGTGTTTGTTAGTTGAATGCTTTATCTACCTGGGTGATTTACCACGTAGTGCACCTGAAACTAATGAGATCACTAAAAGTACTAAAAATATAAAAAATATAATTTTTGCTATACCAGCTGCGGCACCTGCGATGCCACCAAAACCTAACACTGCAGCGATTAAAGCAATAACTAAAAATGTAATTGTCCAGCGTAACATTGTTTTCTCCTTGGTTATCAAATTTGCTCATAACAACTAATGCCAGTTATATGCCAAAGTTTATTTTTGTTTTATATCAGGTAGTTATGGTTTTTAACTGTGTTTTTAGTTATTAGTTAGTTAGTAATTTTTACGCTTTGTTATGTAAGTTATTCACACTGTTACAAGTTACTGGTAAATATTCACTAAAAATAATTTTTTTGGTAAGACCAATTAACAATTGATGTGTGTTTTTGTACTTATTATAAAATTTGGCGGTTATTTTTATTAAGTCGAATAGTTAATTAACAACTTCCATATAACTATTAGCTATAGTCGTTATTTTCTGTATGTATTGTAGGGCGCATGATTGCTGAGTTATGGCATGTAAATTTGTTGAGTGTTATGTTGTTTATAGTTTAATTGGTTTTACCAATTTACAAGATGTAGACAATGCGACTAGTTTTGTTATTATCCAGTGAATAAATATTTAATTAAATCGATTTTTTATTTTCGATATGGGTTTCAAGGGGGAGAAAAATGGATATAGGTGCTCTACTCACAACGGCTGGTAGCTTAATGCTGACTGGCATGGTTGGAGTGTTTGTATTTCTGTCGATATTAATTGGTGCAGTAACGCTTATGTCTAATTTGGTGACGCGCTATAGCGAACCAGAGGCATCACCAGCTAAATCACCGTCTTTTAAATCTCAAGGTGTGCCTAATGAGCACATCGCTGCTATTAGTGCTGCCATTGCTCAGTACAAATCAAATAATAAATAAGGGGCACACACATGGCTAAATTAAAATTAACAGAATTGGTATTACGCGATGCGCACCAATCATTGCTCGCAACACGTATGCGCTTAGACGATATGCTACCTATTGCTAGCAAGCTAGATGATGCAGGTTATTGGTCTATTGAATCGTGGGGCGGTGCTACATTTGATTCGTGTATTCGTTATTTAGGCGAAGATCCTTGGGAGCGTATTCGTGCGCTTAAAAAAGCGATGCCTAATACTAAACAGCAAATGCTATTACGCGGTCAAAACCTATTAGGCTACCGCCATTACGCTGATGATGTAGTTGAAAAGTTTGTAGAACGCGCACATAAAAATGGCGTTGACGTATTTCGTATTTTCGATGCAATGAACGATGTACGTAACCTAGAAACAGCGATTAAAGCGGCTATAAAGGTAGGCGCGCATGCTCAAGGTACTATTTCGTACACGGTAAGTCCTGTTCATACGCTTGATATGTGGCTGACTCTTGCTAAGCAATTAGAAGATTTAGGCTGTCACTCAATTTGTATTAAAGACATGGCGGGTTTATTAAAGCCGTACGACGCTGAAAAACTAATTAAAGCTCTTAAAGAAACCGTATCGGTTCCTATTGCTATGCAGTGCCACGCTACAACAGGTTTAAGTACTGCGACTTATCAAAAAGCGATTGATGCAGGCATTGATATGCTTGATACCGCTATTTCATCTATGAGTATGACTTACGGGCACACAGCAACTGAAACTATTGTATCGATAGTTGAAGGGACTGAGCGCGGTACTGACCTTGATTTAAACCATCTAGAAGAAATTGCTGCTTACTTTAGAGATGTACGTAAAAAATATGCGGCATTTGAAGGTAGCTTAAAAGGGGTTGATGGTCGTATTTTACTCGCTCAAGTACCTGGTGGCATGCTTACAAACATGGAAAACCAACTTAAAGAGCAAGGCGCGGCAGATAAGCTTAATGAAGTTTTGCTTGAGATCCCACGGGTACGTGAAGATCTTGGTTTTTTACCTTTAGTAACACCCACGTCGCAAATTGTAGGTACTCAAGCAGTACTTAACGTGCTAACCGGTGAGCGTTATAAAACAATTACTAAAGAAACTGCTGGCGTATTAAAAGGTGAATATGGCTTAACACCAGCACCAATGAATAAAGAGCTACAAGAGCGTGTGCTTGATGGAGCAGAGGTTATTACTTGTCGCCCTGCAGATAACATTGCACCAGAGCTTGCAACGCTTGAAGCTGAATTACTAAAAGAAGCGCAAGAGCAAGGTTTAACACTGGCTGATGAGCAAATTGATGACGTACTAACTTATGCATTATTTCCGCAGGTTGGTTTGAAATTTATTAAAAATCGTAATAACCCTGATGCATTTGAGCCTATTCCTACCGTTGAAGATAAGAGCAATAAGGCAGCACCAAAATCGGGATCAAATAATAACAGCGTTAAAGCTGAGCAATACAGCGTAAAAGTAGATGGTAAAGTTTACGACGTAGTAGTGGCGCAAGGTGGTGAGCTAAAAGAAGTAACATTAAAAGACTCTGAGCACATTCCTCAGTCTGCTTCAGTTGCATCAGGTGAAACACTTAATGCCCCTTTAGCCGGTAATATTTTTAAGATTAAGGTAAAAGCTGGGCAAGTTGTTAACGAAGGTGATGTAGTGATTATTATGGAAGCCATGAAAATGGAAACCGAAATACGCGCAATGCATACCGGAACTATTGCCGAAGTGTTGGTTGGTGAAGGCGATGCCGTAACTACCGGCGACGCTATGATTGCATTAGCTTAGGAGCAAATAGAGGATGGACGGTATTTTAAACCTCTGGAATGCGACCGGCATTGCTAACTTTACAATCCCATCGTTAATTATGATTGCGGTAGGGTGTTTATTACTGTTTTTAGCGATAGCTAAAGGCTTTGAACCACTATTATTATTACCAATTGGTTTTGGTGCAATTTTAACAAATGTACCAGTGGCAGGTTTGTCAGACCCAGGTGGGCTTTTGTATTACGTTTATTACGTGGGTATTGATACGGGGATTTTTCCGTTATTAATATTTATGGGAGTAGGGGCGCTGACCGACTTTAGCGCGCTTATTGCAAACCCACGTATGTTGTTATTAGGTGCGGCTGCACAGTTTGGTATTTTTGCTACACTGTTTGGCGCAATATTACTTAACTATGTGCCAGGCTTTGAGTTTACTTTACAGGATGCATCGGCTATTGCGATTATAGGTGGAGCAGATGGACCGACTGCAATATTTTTAGCGTCAAAACTGGCACCTGATTTACTTGGTGCAATAGCGGTAGCCGCATACTCATACATGGCACTTGTGCCAATTATTCAGCCGCCAATTATGCGTGCGTTAACAACCCCAGAAGAACGTAAAATTAAGATGCCAGAGCTTCGCAAAGTATCTAAAAAGGAAAAGATTATTTTTCCTCTTATGGTGCTTAGTTTAACGGCTATGTTTTTACCGGCTGCTATACCGCTTGTAGGTATGTTTTGTTTAGGTAACTTAATGCGAGAGTCGGGTGTTGTTGATAGATTAAGTAACAGTGCTCAAAACGAAATCATCAATGTTACAACTATATTTTTAGGTTTAGCTGTAGGTTCAAAGCTTGCTGCAGATAAGTTTTTAACTGTTGAGACGATTGGTATTTTAGTGCTTGGCGCACTGGCTTTTGCAATTGGTACGGCATCTGGCGTATTTATGGCAAAAGGACTTAACCGCATATCTAAAACACCTATAAACCCATTAATTGGAGCGGCAGGTGTATCGGCTGTGCCAATGGCGGCACGAGTAGTTAATAAAGTTGGCCTTGAAAGTAACCCACATAACTTTTTACTTATGCACGCTATGGGTCCAAACGTAGCGGGTGTACTGGGTAGTGCAGTTGCTGCGGGTATTTTATTAGCACTTGTTGGCTAATAATTAACGTGGTAGTTAATAAATGATTTAGCGCAGTTTACTGCGCTTTTTTTTGTTCTTAATTTGTTCACCGCTAAATAGTTTCTTGTTCAGCGCTTTTTGTTTACAGTAACAGCTCTTCAAAATTTTAAGGATAGTTATCATGCTTCACACACCTTTAGCAAAGCACTTACCTCATGTTAGTAAACTTGTATTCGGATGCATGGGTCTGGGCGGCGGTTGGAATAAAGACGCAATCACTGATGCACATGTTAAGCAAACTCATGAATGCATAGATAGCGCTATTGAAGGTGGCATTAACTTTTTTGACCATGCTGATATTTATACTTTTGGTAAAGCGGAGCAGGTTTTTGGTAAAGCATTAAGCGAGCGACCAGAGCTTAGAGAGCACATGTATATTCAATCTAAGTGTGGGATTCGTTTTGAAGATGACTTAGGGCCAAAGCGCTATGATTTTTCATCAAAGTGGATTGAGCAATCAGTTGAAGCATCCTTGAAGCGATTAAATACAGACTATTTAGACGTACTTATGCTACATCGTCCTGATCCACTCATGGAAGTTAACGAAATTGCTCGTATATTTAGTTGCTTAAAAGAAAGCGGTAAAGTGCGCAATTTTGCAGTATCGAATATGCAGCAACATCAAATGAATTTTTTACAGCATGCACTTGATATGCCGATTGTGGCTAATCAAATTGAGGCTAGTTTACAAAAGCATCAGTTTGTTGATGAAGGTGTATATGCCGGTAACAGTGACGGTAAGGATCTTAATTTTACGCCCGGTAGTATTGAGTACTGTCGCCATTTTGAAATTCAAATTCAAAGCTGGGGCAGTTTATGCCAAGGATTATACAGCGGTAGTGATTTATCAAACGCATCGCAGGCTGATATAAACACGAGTCTTTTAGTTAATAAGCTGGCTGCACTTTATGATACATCTGCTGAGGCTATTGTTATTGCATGGTTACTGCGCCATCCCGCATCTATTCAGCCTATTATTGGAACAACTAATGCCAAGCGTATTAAAGCCTCTTGTGATGCTGTAAACGTACAGCTAACTCGTGAGCATTGGTATGCACTTTATGTAAGCGCTAAAGGCCATGAGCTACCATAAGAAGGGCATTGATATGAATATATTCGTTATTTTAATTGGTTTGTTTGTCGCGTTAGCGATACTTATTCCATTGCTTGAAAAATATCAAAGTAAAATAGGGCTCAACGGTGCAACCAAATACAGTAAATATATTTGGCCATTAGTGATGGTGTCTTTAGTGATTCAGCTCATTTATGTATTAATGTATTAATGTATTAATGGTTTATAGCGTATACAAAAAAGCCTTTGCAGGCTTAACCTGCAAAGGCTTTTTTAATGTTTATTAATAAACTTTATTTAAGTGCTAACTGTAGCTCGCGATTGCGCTCAAGTTGGGCAATAAAGTTATCTGCAATCGGTTTAAACTTAGCAAGTTCTGAGCGAGGTAGTGGCTCTGACTTAGGAAGTTTTACTGTTTTAGGATTACGGTGAACGCCATTTACTAAAAATTCATAGTGTAAATGCGCGCCAGTAACACGACCCGTAGAACCTACAGTACCAATTTGTTGGCCCTGTTTAACTTTTTGGCCCGTTTTAACTAGTTTCTTATTTAGGTGTAAGTACTTAGTTACATATTGTGTGCCATGGCTAATAAATACGTAGTTACCGTTGTACTTGCTGTAACCCGCTTTAACTACCTTACCGTTACCTGATGCAACCACCGGTGTGCCAGTGCGTGCCGCAAAGTCGATACCACGGTGCGCTCTAACTTGCCCAGTAACTGGGTGTAAGCGACGAGGATTAAAGCTCGAACTAATATACTTAAAGCTTACAGGTGCACGTAAAAATGCTTTTTTCATGCTACGCCCTTCAGGCGTATAAAAATTGCCGTCGGTATGGCGAATCGCTGCAAAGCGCTGACCTTGGTTTACAAATTCAGCTGCAATAATCTTACCTGTACCAATAAACTCGCCATCAACATAGTGAGACTCGTAAATTAAGCCAAATACATCGCCTTTACGAATGTCGTTTGCAAAATCAACATCCCAACCAAATATGTCAGCAAAGTTCATTATTTGGCGTTCGCTCAAACCTGCTGCTATTGCTGAAGTCCAAAAGTTGTTAGATATTTCGCCGCCAGCGGTTTTGGTTAGCGTTTCAATTTCTTTACTATCAATAGCTGTATCGTAGTTACCTTCTTCATTTAAGGTAACAAATAAAGTATCGGTTTTTGAAATCACATAGCGCAGTTGAGCCAAAGAGCCATCTTCAGCTGTCGCAAAGCTAAGTATTTCACCAGGGTGAATTTTAGTTAGCTTGCGCGTTTCTGCGTTAGTGTTAATTAGTTTATGGAGCGTTTGAGCTGAAAAACCAGCACGTTTGAAGATAATTGCTAAATTGTCGCCATTTTTAACTTTATGATCGACAAAGTCGTATTCTGGTAACTTTTCTGCTGCTTGCTCTGAATTTAACTCAGTTAATTTTTCGTTGTCATCAACTTTAACTTGTAACTCATAGCGCTTGCCTATCTCTAATGCATCTGCATTATTGTCTTTAGAAGCAGTCGCTTTTTCAGAAGGAAGAAATGCCAAGCCGGCAATAGCAGAAACTAAACCTAAAATAAGCAATTTGTGTTTTTTTGGGAGAGTGTTAACCACGTGAACCATAACGTGCCTTTTTCTGCTGTCAAGATAATAAATACATAATATTGCAGGATATACTTAATAATGTACGAATACTAGTGCTTTGTAGATTTAAACTAACCTTAAACTACGCTAAAATCAGGGTTAGGAAGCCTTTTTTAACGTCCTATCTAACTAAGACTCAATTCATTTTGTTTAGTTGCATTAATAACTTAAAAAGTTATTTTAATTAGGTAGAAATTTGTTATGTTAGCTACATATATATATTCGGTTTAAACCTATATTAAACCGTGATTACAAGTAACTAGTCCGCCCCTTCGTAGGCAGAATTTTGGAGTAATACAAAGTGGATTTACAAACCGCTCTAGCAGAGATAAAACGCGGTGCAGAAGAAATATTAATTGAAGACGAACTAGTTGAAAAACTAAAGTCGGGCAAAAAGCTAAAAATAAAAGCTGGCTTTGATCCTACAGCCCCTGATTTACATTTAGGGCACACTGTACTAATTAATAAAATGAAAACCTTTCAGGATTTAGGTCATGAGGTTATTTTCTTAATTGGTGACTTTACTGGCATGATTGGTGACCCAACAGGTAAAAACGTAACGCGTAAACCACTTACTCGCGAAGACGTACTAGCCAATGCCGAAACATATAAAGAACAAGTATTCAAAATTCTAGATCCTGCTAAAACCACTGTTGCATTTAACTCTACTTGGATGGAAAAGTTAGGCGCTGCAGGCATGATTAAACTTGCTGCTAACCAAACAGTAGCGCGCATGCTTGAACGTGATGACTTTAAAAAGCGTTACGGAAGCGGTCAACCAATTGCAATTCACGAGTTTTTATATCCACTGGTACAAGGTTGGGATTCGGTTGCACTAGAGTCAGATGTTGAACTAGGTGGTACTGATCAGCGCTTTAACTTGCTAATGGGTCGTGAGCTACAAAAAGTTGAAGGCCAAAAGCCGCAAACAGTATTAATGATGCCATTACTTGAAGGGACTGACGGCGTTCAAAAAATGTCTAAGTCGCTTGGTAACTACATTGGTATTACTGATGCGCCTAACGATATGTTTGGTAAAATAATGTCAATTAGTGACGTATTAATGTGGCGCTACTATGACTTACTAAGCGCACTTTCTATTGAAGAGATTGCAGCTCAAAAAGATCGTGTTGAGCAAGGTACTAATCCGCGCGATATTAAAATTGAACTAGCTAAAGAGTTAATTGCTCGTTTTCATAGTGAAGCTGATGCACAAGGTGCACATGATGATTTTATTCAGCGTTTTCAGAAAAAAGCGCTACCAGATGAAATCCCAGAGCTAACAGTCACTATTGCAGAAGATACTATTTTAATTGCTAACTTACTTAAAGAAGCAAATTTAGTAGTTAGTACGTCAGAAGCAATGCGTATGATTAAGCAAGGTGCAGTTAAACTTAACGGTGAAGATAAAATCACTGACACCAAACTTGAAATAGCAAAAGGCACAACAGCTATTTACCAAGTAGGTAAACGTAAGTTTGCAAACATCACTGTAGCTTAAACGCAGTTTAAAAACTAAAAAACCAGCCTCGGCTGGTTTTTTTGTGCTTGTATTTTGGGGTCTGTAAATAGTTACGAGGTAGTCACTAAATAGTCACTAAATCACTTTTAATATTTCGATACTTATAATTACTAACAACCAAAATACACGCGCTTGATTTAATCTATTAATTATTACAGGTACATCCTCCGGTTTAGGTAGTCTATCAGTACCAATACGCATTTTATTAAAGCGAGTACCTAAATAAACTGCAGGCCCGCCCAGCTGCACGCCAAGTGATGCAGAGCATGTGCTTAGTAGCCAACCTGTGTTTGTTTGATAAAAATGTCTGCCGTAATACTTAATGTAGCGCATGCTTTGTTTGCTCGCTCTACTTGCTGCAATAGTTAAAGCCAGTAAGCGCATCGGTATATATTCAATAATAAACAAGAGTGTTTTAAGCGGTTTTAAAAAGTAGCTATTTGGGGATATGTCACTACGCCACGCTTGTTGTATTAAGGTAAGCAACCGATAGGCGAGGGCAGCGATAGGGCCAAATGCTAAAAATATAAATATAACTACGAAATAGTATCTAGCAGTGCGCAGTATTAAGCTTTCAATTAATGCTTTGATAATACCAGGAGATGAAAGCCTATTAACTTCACGGGCAAGCAGTGGTTTTAGTAATTCGCGTGCTGTCGATTTTTGATTTTGTTTAGTTAACTTTGCAATTCGGAGCGCTTTTTTATCAATACTCTTACTTTCTAAGCATAAGTATAAAATAAGACCTGCGAGTAATTCAGGGTAAAAAGCAAACTCAAGCAATAACACGACTATAATGAGAATAACACTTAAAATGAGCGTGCTTGCGAGTATAGCTGCTAAATATTGATAGCTTTTAGGTTCTTTGCGTTTGTATATGCGTTTGCCAATCGCACTAAAAACAGCATTCAATGCCGTATTAGGATGATACCAGCTAACAATGGGAATAAAGCGCTCAGCAAGGAGCGCTAGTACAAAGGCAATAAAGTCCAAGTGGTTTTGAACAATATTGCTAAGCATTTACAGAGACACTGCAGTTAGCTTTTCTAAAAGTGCGACAACCATTTTAGATGAGTTGATTGATGCAGTTTCTAGGTATTCTTCAAATGATTGTGGTGACTCTTTACCTGCAATATCAGACATTGAGCGAATTACAACAAACGGTGTATTAAGCGTAAAACACGTTTGTGCAATTGAAGCGCCTTCCATTTCAACGGCAAGCATTGTAGGAAAATCACTACGTGCTTTATCAATACGTACCGGGTCACACATAAATGTGTCACCAGTACAAATTAAGCCAACAAGTGTTTTAACATCACTGATTTGTTCGATTGTTTGTTGTGCTGCTTCAACTAATTTAGGGTGAGCTGTAAAGCCTGCTGGCATTTGTGGTACTTGGCCAATTTCGTAGCCGAAAGCAGTGACATCTACATCGTGATGACGTACTTCTGACGAAATTACTACATCGCCAACACTTAGAGAAGGATCGAATCCACCGGCAGAGCCTGTGTTAATCACGCAATCAGGTTTAAAGTTATCGATAAGTAACGTGGTTGCAATTGTTGATGCTACTTTACCAATACCAGATTGAACAAGTGTTACTGTGTTACCAGCTAGCTCGCCAGTATAGAAAGTGAAACCTGCTTTAGTTAAAATTTGTGGGTTTTGCATCGCTTCACGTAAAATTTTAACTTCTGGCTCCATTGCGCCAATAATACCAACATTCATAATGTTTTATTCCTGAGTTTGAATTACTTGATTATACGTGAAGTTAGCTATAAAAAACAAAAAAGCGAGCAGTTTTCACTGCTCGCTTTAAATACTTTTTAGGAAGGTATTTAATTCGGTTTTTAAATTTCAGCTAAAGCAGTTGTTTGTGCTTTGGCTTGAGAAGGTGAAAGTACCGCTGGCTTATGTGAGCGGTTACGAACAGGACGCTGCGTTTGTGCTGCTGCAGGCTTACCAAGTTTAAACATAATTGCATCGCGTACTTCAGAAGGGCGGTAGCCCGACTTAACTTTCATACGAATATGTGGAATGCCGGCAGACTCTAGTGCGCCATTTACAAACCAGTCACGTTGAGCTTTGTGGCCACCTTTATTGGCATTGTTAACTAGGTCAACGGCCGCAACAATAGTTAGTTTTTCTTTATCGATTAGCACGTAATCAAGCTGTTTATTTTTAGCTTTTGCTAAAGCAGCACGTTTAGATTTTACTGAAAGGCCTTGCTTACAGTCAATAACATCAACTAACTTAACGCGACTAACAATTTTATATTGATCGCCAACAGCACGCTCTAGAAGATTTAAAAAAGCCCCTTCAACCTGTGTAAACACAGTTTGCTTGCGGATAAAAGGGTACGGGTTTCCGCCATCGTCATTAAATTTTGACGCAACAACAGAGGCCCCGACAACTAATACTAGGATTAATAATAAAGCGAATTCCATACGGTAACTCCATAACAACAAATTGACACTGCTCAAACAAAGCAATTTACGTGCCTAAAAAGTGTGAGTTATAAAATAATTACCAACTGTTTATAAAAGCTAAAGCGATGCAGCTATTAAGCTTTGTATCCACCTTCAATACCTTTAACCGCAATAGCTACAGCATCGTGTGCATGGAGTGATTCATAATGGTTTATTTGCAGCCAGTAATCGCTGTAATTATCAGCTTCTAGCAAGGCTTTAATTTTGCGCGCTGCATCTTCACAAAACATTAGATTTTGGCCGTTTAGGCGGGCAAACTCTTGCTCGTCTTCACGTTTTACAGCCGCTTGTACAGGCGTTTTAAGTTCTGCTTCAAGAGTATTTATTAGAGTCACTACATCAAACTCTTGAATGTTGCTATCAAGCTTTACTTTTACGTTGGCAATAGAGCGCTGCGAGTGAGGTGTAGCAACTATGCCTTGTGTAGTGCCTAGCCATTCGTGCACATCTTTTTGGCTTAAGGTTTCTTGGTTAAACTTTTCGTTAAACGCGTTTTGTATAAGCTGGCGTGCAAGTGCTGCAGAGCAAGGGCATGTTGAAGAATAGGTAACATCTACGGTTAGCTCGTAGCTAATAATGTTATTTTCAATTGTACTGGTAAGTACAACTGGGTAGCTTTTCCAGCCCGCTTTACCACTTAATAGTGATTTACGGCGTAGCGGTAATTCAAATTTAAATTCAATTTGTGCTTTATCGCTCAGCCCTTCGTGGCTAGTTATAAAGGTATCGAGTGCTTGCGCTATTGTTTGCGGATTGACTTGCTGCTCAGTTGAAAGCAGGTCAAGTGCTAAAAATAGACGTGACATATGAATGCCTTTGGCATCTTCTTTATGCAAATTTACAAATGCACGAGCTTTGGCATTTACTGTAACTGGAGATAAGTCTAGTGACTCAAAAATAAATGGCAGTTCGATTTCGCCCATGCCAACCCAGTCTAATTTACCTGTTTGTAAAGCGGGTGCAGTGTCTGCTATATCTGGCATATTGGTTTGCATGTGCGCTACTCGTATTTTGGAGATAATAAAGCGGGGCATTTTACACTAAATAATTTATTGCTGAAATGATGAGTTTAGGAAATGAGCAAAATCAAACATGAAAATTTTTGTTTTTATCGCACAACATGGGTAGTGGTAGGAGAAAAGTGCTAAAATCTGGGAAAATGGTATGTTTATACATGCGCATTGCCTTCTTTATATTTAAGCACACAGCTAAGAGATAAAATTACGTATGACCGATTATTCTTTGAGCCCTTGGGCTCGGGTACTTTCCAGCTCAATAACGCGATTTGGTGAATTTAAAACCGCAGCTATTTGTTACACTTTATTTTTAACTGTATCTCTTATTTTATCGAGCATGTTTTATTATGTTGCGATAGGCGAATTACACCTTGTTGATATTTTGGCTGTGGTATTTTTTACCGCTGTGGTTTCTCCTTTAATTATAAGTGTATTACTTAATTCAATTCGTCAATTAGATGCCTCGTATGCTTATTTAGATAGTGCAACCAAACAGGAAAAACTCTTAAATCAAACCTTAAAAGATAATATTAGCCGTTTGAATATTGAAATTGATGAGCGAAAAATGGCATTTCATGCCAAGCATCGCGCTATCGAAGAGCTGCGCCGAGAAATTGCAGAGCGTAAAAAAACACAACAAGAACTTGCTCAACAAAGCATGCTGCAGCGCTCAATAGTTGATTCATCTCCTGATTTATTTTATTACCGCGATAACAATGGCGTATTTGCTGGTTGTAATAAAATGTTTGAAGAAGTAATGGGCAAATCAAGTAGTGAGCTAATTGGGAAAACGGTTGAGCAAATATTTCCTAGTCACTTTTTATCTGAGGTTTTAAAAACTGATAAGGAAGTAGAGCAAAGCCATAAAGCGCTGACTATCGATGTGGGTTATGAAGTAAATGGTGAAACACGTTGGTTTGAGCTGCGTAAATTACCTTTTATAAATGATGACGGTGACTACATTGGTTTACTGGGTTTTGGTCGTGATATTACTAGCCGTAAAGAAGCGGCTCAAGCACTTGAAACTGCCTACAAAGATAAAGGTAAGTTTATTGCTACGCTAAGCCACGAGCTGCGTACTCCGCTTAATGGTATTGTTGGTTTAACACGAATGCTGCTTGATACTGATTTAAACAAACAGCAGCGTAGTTGGGGTAATACTATTTTTTCGAGCGCTGAAACACTCGGTAATATTTTCAACGATATTATAGATTTAGATAAAATAGACAGAGACCAGCTCGATATAGCGACCAACTCTATTAATGTGTCAGACTTTATAAACGATGTTGTTAACTTTGCAGGCCTAATAGCAGAGCAAAAAGAACTTGAGTTTGATATTAAGCGCAATGGCATGCTTGATATTTATGCACAGCTCGATCCGACTCGATTACGCCAAGTTGTTTGGAACTTAATTAACAACGCCGTTAAGTTTACTCAGCAAGGTAAAGTAACACTCGAATGCAGCCGAGAAAATCGTGTAGAAGGCCCATGGTTAGTTATTAAAGTGTCGGATACCGGTCAAGGTATTCCACCAGAGCAGCTTGCGCATATATTTGATATGTATTACAAAGCGCCGGATTTAAAAGGTACTAATGCCATAGGCTCTGGTATTGGTTTAGCTGTAACTAAGGCACTTGTAAGTGCAATGAAAGGGATAATTACAGTAAATAGTACTGAAGGCGAAGGAAGTTGTTTTACAGTGCAAATACCGCTTAGTTTATGCGTAGCACCAACAGAGCAAAGTTATGTTGGCCGTGGTTTGTATATTCTATTAGTAGAAGATGTACCTCTTAACGCCGAAATTGCTACAAACTTATTAGAGCAACGCGGTCATGAAGTGTTATGGGCTGAAACGGGTGAAGATGCACTCTCGTTTGTTGAAACCGAAGATGACTTAGATTTAGTACTACTTGATATGCAATTGCCAGATATAAACGGTGACGTGGTTGCTAAACAAATACGCTCAGATAGCCACTTTGATAAACTCCCAATAGTTGCTTTAACAGCTAATGTACGCAGTGCTGAAAAAGAGCTTGAAGGTATTTCAATACAAGGTGCGTTGGCCAAGCCAATTAACACAGTGAAGCTTGATAAAATGCTGGCTGACTTATTTGGTATTAAGCAAAGTGAATGCACAGAGCCACAGTTAAAAGTGAGTGAAGAAGCGCTTGAGAGTATTGATGGACACTTATTAGATATTGAAACAATAGAAGACTTTGTAAATTCGATGGGCTTAGTTGTGTTTAGACGCAGTAGCCAGCTATTCGAAAAGCTAAGTCCGCAGTATCAGCAAGAGTTACTTACTTCATTAACTGCCGGTGATAGAGAAGAATATGAATCAGTAGCGCATAAGCTTAAAGGTGCGGCTGGATCAGTCGGCCTAAATGATGTGCAGCTTCATGCCAAAATAATGGAACATGGTGCGATTGATGAATCTGATGAAGTGTTAAAGCAGTGGTTAGATGTTCTAGCAGATAAAATAAATGAAGGACAAAAAGCCCTTCATTTATTTTTACAACAATTAGAGTAAAGCTAATTTACTCTAATTAAGCGTCAATTTTACCGATAAAGCGGTAACCTTCACCATGGATGGTGCTGATTAACTCAGACGTTGAGTTATCACTTTCAAAATGCTTACGAATGCGACGAATAGTAACGTCAACAGTACGGTCATTAGCACGAAGCTCACGGCCCGTCATATGCTTAATTAATTGCTCACGGCTGAAAATACGACCTGGAGAATCAAGCATTAAACGAAGTGCTCTGTACTCACCTTTTGGTAAGCGTTTAGCGTCGCCATTTGGAGAAGTAAGACAACGGCTGTTTTCATCAAGTTCCCAACCATTAAATGTAATAACACCATTTGTTTCTAGTGCAGACTCTTCACCGCCTAAAGCAGTACGAGTAATTAGGTTGCGAGCTCTAATAGTTAATTCACGCGGGTTGAATGGTTTAGTAACATAGTCATCTGCACCAATTTCAAGACCTAAAATACGGTCAACATCGTTGTCGCGACCGGTTAGGAATATAAGGCCTACTTTACGCTTTTGGCGTAATTCACGGGCTAAAATAAGACCGTTTTTACCAGGAAGGTTGATATCCATAACTACAAGATTAACGTCATCGTTATTTGTAAGCTTGTCATGCATATCATCGCCATCAATGGCTTCAATAACTTTGTACCCTTCAGCTTCAAATAAACTAACTAGGTTCAGTCGAGTTACGTCTTCATCTTCTACGATTAGAATGACTGGCGTTTGCATTATTAATTAACCTTTTGGAATATTTTATTTATAAAAAACCGGTGATGAACTTATAACCGATTACTAGAGATTATAGGATTATACCCATTTGTTAACAAGGAAAAAACAAATTGGATAAAAATAAAACAGCAGGGTGTCCAAAGTCTAATAAAAAGGGCCGTGCAAAAACTACTGTTTAATTGATATATACGTAGATGTAGTCATTTGAATCATAAAGTCGAAGGCATTTTCCTTTAATAATTAATATATCACTCAATTATTAAAGGTACTTAAAATAATCAGACTAATTCAAAGCTATATCACTTTTAACCTTTCATCAATGTATGTGATACAGCAAAGATAAAAAAGTTCATAAATCGCTTAGTAATATTTATTTAAGGTAATTAAATAATGTTACACGCTTATCACATGCCTCATTAATGAGGTCATTAAATGCTAATTCAAGGATAAATTTTAAAAATATGTACTTTTTGGTGATCTTTATTTAAGGAATCGTAATTATAAAGCGAGCACCGTGTTTTTCTTCAAGATCAAACATAATTCTTCCACCAAGTGCCTGTGTTACTAGGTTGTATACCAAGTGCATCCCTAAGCCGCTTGCGCCTTGTCCACGCTTTGAAGTTACAAAGGGGTCAAAAATTCTATTTTTAATGTTTTTATCAACGCCTTGGCCATTGTCAGAATAAACGATTGTTAATTTCTTCCCTACCAGCTCTACGTCAAAGCGAATTTCGTTGTTTTCTTTACCTATAAATCCATGAATTACAGAGTTCATAAGTAACTGTTGAAACACCTGTTGTAGAGGTTCTGACTTACTATGAATGATTAAGTCGTTCGGACAGTTAATAGTAACAATAGGCTTTTTAGGCAGTAAATCAGATTGAATTGATGTTAAAACGTCAGTTATTAATGTATGTACATTAATATAGGTATTAACACCGTCGTCTTGGATTACGGCTACTTTTTTAAAGTTGGATATAAGGTCTGCGGCGCGATTTAGATTACGATAGATTAAATCTAAGTTTTCTATGCCTTCATCTATAAAGCGTTTTAGGTGGCTTGAAGTCAGTTTTTTATCATTAAAGCTTTGTTGTATATCTGCTAATTTATCGCGAAGTAAGGTTGAGCCTGTAATCCCAAGCCCTATTGGTGTATTCACTTCATGTGCAACACCTGCCACCATTTGCCCTAAAGACGCCATTTTTTCGTTTTCAACAATTTGTGCTTGGTATTGATGCATTCGCTCAAGGGTTGATAAGAGTTCTTGATTTGCTTCTCTGAGAGCGATTGTTCTCTGGTTTACTTTTTCTTCAAGACTTTGGTTTAGCTGTTTTATTTCCTGTTTATCTTTTTCGTGGCGCTCAAGTTGCCTTTTTGTGCGTGCAAGCATGATATTTAAGCTATTTGAAAGAGCGGTTATTTCTTTTACATCAGTTACTGGCGCTCGCGCATCGTAGTTATGATTTTTAGATACATCTTGCAATAACATACTTAATTGTTCTATCGGTTTGGCTATTCGTCGTTGAATTTTTGCAGCAATAAAGTACACAACTATTAATATTAATAGAGTGAGTAATACATCAATAAATATTTTTTGTTCTATATATGCTTCTAAGCTCTCTAGGCTGCCACGCATATAAACATAGCCAATGAGTTTTTCATTATTATAAATAGGGCGAGTTAGCTCTATATATGAACTTGTAATACGTGGTGTGGCTAGCTCATCGACACTGTCTATTTTTAGTGGAACTGGAGGCGTTTTTTTTGCATTAAAGCTAATAAAAAAAGCAGGTTTTTGAGATGTTTTTTCTATTGAGTAAATATGTATGTTTTTTACAAGAGGAATATTTTCAAAGGACTTGAGGCGTTTCTCTTCTGTTTTTCTATCATCTTCAGCTACTGATTTACCCGCATCAAAAGCTACAATTTCAGAAAGTATAACGAGTTTATTAATAATTAATTGCTTTTGCTCTTTAACACTCAAGTACGTTGAAATAGAAATAGATAGCGATAAACAAATAGCTGTAATAAGCATAATTAAATTTATGAGTGCTTTACGAATGCTACTTTGATGAACTTTTTTAGGCATTATTTCATTATCGCCTGAATTAATTTTAATTATTTAGAATTTTAGTTTAGCAAAAAAGAAGGAAAGTGAAGGGCAAAAACTAAATTAATTCCTATATTTATACGAAAATAAGATTGAGCACGTTTGTGCTCAATCATTGTATAGAGTTAAATTAGCTACTATACACAGCAAATTTATTGTTCTTAAATACCGTTTGATAGCTTTCAAATTGCGTTTCTAAAATAGGCGGGTACTTTAAAAAGCTGTTAGCGACGATATTTAGCTTTCCAACTTTAGTTAAATGCTGTTTTGCATTTGCTAAAAATGTTTCTGCTACGGTGTAGTCGGTTGCAATGCCTGTATGAAAAGGTGGGTTGCTAATAATTAAATCAAATTTACCGGTGATACTTTTAAGGCCGTCGCTTAATATAGCTTCGCCTTTGATGTTGTTAAGCTTTAAAGTTTGCTCTGTTGCATAAGTTGCCAGTGCACTTACATCACTACACACAAACTCAAGAGATGAGTTGTGTAGCCCTAAAAATGTCGCGATTAAGCCAGCACCACAACCAAAGTCGAGAACCCTACCTTGCTTAATTGTTGGTGCGTTTTCGAGTAGAACTTTCGTTCCTATATCTAAACTACCGTGATTAAACACCCCAGGAATACTAATTGCTGTAAACTCGGTGTCGGCAACATTAACGACAAACTTTTTATGATAAGTCGTAATATCAAAGTGAGGGTGTTTAGAAATCTCAGCAAATGAGTAAAGAACGCAGTGCTTAGCTGAATCAATTTTGTTACTAAACTCTGCTTTACCAGCTAATTGCTTTTCAATTGATTTAACACCACTTTTGTTTTCACCTACCACTAATAGTTCGGCATCATCAGTAATAGCAGATCGAATATTATCAAGCGCCATTAGTAATTCTGGTTTTGATTTAGGATAGTAAAGAATAACTAAATCGTAGCCGTTACCAGGTATTGTGTGATTTACACAAATCTCAACGTCTTTGGTGTTTTTAGCAAACTCACCGTTAGCATGGTTGTAGCTAAATGCAGTTACCTTGCTTTGCGGGTTAAGTTTTTTAAGCTCTGTTAAAAAGCCATCTTGAACAAAGTTGACCACCAAGATAGATTTGCCCGTTAGTGCCTCGCTATTACGAAGTAACAGTAAACTTGGGTTGGTTAGTACGCTCATAAATGGCTTTGCCTTACAGTATGTTTAGTTTTATCAAAAATAAAAGTGAGTGCTTAAAGTTACAAATTACTCAGTACGTTCAAACATTAAATCCCACACGCCATGACCTAGGCGATGTCCGCGCTGCTCAAACTTAGTAAGCGGGCGCAAATCTGGACGTGGAACATAATCGTTCGTTTCTGATTGGTTTTTAAAACCAGGGGCTACGTTCATAACTTCGAGCATATGCTCTGCGTAGTTTTCCCAATCTGTTGCCATATGAAAAACGCCACCCATTTTAAGTTGGGTTCTTAGTTTTTCAACAAACTCAGTTTGTACAATACGGCGTTTATGATGACGCTTTTTATGCCAAGGATCAGGGAAAAACAACTGTAGTGTTGTTAAGCTTTCGTCAGGTATACAGTCTGCAAGTACTTCAATTGCATCGTGTTCAAAAATACGTAAGTTTGTAATGCCCGCTTCATCAGCGTCCATTAAACACGCGCCAACGCCTGGGCGGTGCACTTCAATACCAATAAAGTTTAGGTGTGGAGCATTTGTTGCCATTTCGACAAGCGATTTACCCATACCAAAACCAATTTCTACTACTACATCGTTGTTGTTGCCAAAAACTTCGCTTAAATCAAGCATCCCGTTTTTATGCTCTAGGCCCATTGTTGGCCAGCATTTTTCGATTGCAGCGGCTTGGCCTTTGGTTAATCGACCTTCGCGTTTTACAAAACTGCGAATGGTGCGGATGTATTTACCTTCTTGCTTAGCTTGCTCAAGGTTAGTGTTGCTTGATTCACTCATATTATTGGCCTGACAAAAACAATGTGTTTAAAAATGGTTGCATATTATCCCTGACGAAGCCGGCAATCACAAGTATTAGCTGGTTTTACACGCCCTATAGCTTGATCTTTTTATTAACTACAATAGACTGAGCCGCCATTGAGCATCAGTAAAAGTACAATATGTTGGATTTAAATAAAGAACAGTCTAATTCGTTTTCTAACCAAGTCGTTGATTGGTATCACCTTCATGGGCGTAAAACACTTCCATGGCAGTTGGGTAAAACACCTTATAAAGTGTGGGTGTCTGAGGTGATGCTCCAGCAAACTCAAGTTATTACTGTTATCCCATATTTTGAAAAATTTATGCAAAGCTTTCCAGATATTATTGCTTTAGCCGATGCTGATGAAGATTTAGTACTGCATCACTGGACTGGCTTAGGGTATTACGCTCGTGCGCGTAACTTACATAGAACAGCTAAAATAGTACGTGACAAGTACCAAGGTGAGTTTCCGCAAACACTTGATGAAGTAATGGACTTGCCGGGAATAGGGCGCTCTACCGCCGGAGCTGTTTTATCATTGTCGCTTGGGCAACATCATCCAATTTTAGATGGGAATGTTAAGCGAGTATTAGCGCGCTACTTTATGATTGAAGGTTGGTACGGCGTTAAAAAGGTAGAAAACCAACTTTGGCATCTATCAGAGCAATTAACGCCTAAAAATAACGTTACTGAATTTAATCAAGCGATGATGGATTTAGGTGCGAGTGTTTGCTCACGCAGTCGCTTTGATTGTAACGCTTGCCCATTAAATTCAGGTTGTGGTGCTTTTAATACAGGAAAAGTAAAAGAGTTCCCGCATTCAAAACCAAAAAAAGTAGTGCCTAAAAAAAGCTGTCACCAGTTAATTATACAGTGCGGCGATAAAGTGCTTATGGAGAAACGCCCTAATAGTGGTATTTGGGGTGGGTTGTTTGGCTTTTTTGAATTTAATGAATATAAAGAGCTTGAGGTGTTTTTAGCTCAGCAAGGGTTAGAAGTTGATTTGGAAGAACTTGAAGCATTTATTCATGTGTTTTCACACTTTGAGCTGACTATCAACCCGCATGTGCTCAATGTTAGTAAAATACCTGATGTAGTAAATGATAAACAATTGGTATGGTATCCGCTTGATCAATCAATAGAGGTTGGCCTAGCAGCACCAACTAAAAAGTTGGTTAAACAAATTACAGCAATAGTATAGAATAGCCCCATATTTAGCGTTAGAGAGAATCAATCATGGCACGTACAGTATTTTGTCAAAAGTTACAAAAAGAAGCCGAAGGCCTTGGCTTTCAGTTATACCCTGGTGAAATTGGTGAAAAGATTTTTAATAATATCTCTAAAGAAGCTTGGGGTCAGTGGCAACATAAGCAAACAATGCTTATTAACGAAAAACATTTGAATATGATGGATCCAGAGCATCGCACGTTTTTAGAAGAGCAGATGGTTGGTTTTTTGTTTGAAGACAAAGATGTAGAAATTGAAGGTTATCGACCGCCTGAAAAGTAATTTTTAGATATAAAAAAGGGCTGATTAGCCCTTTTTTTATGTCTAAAGCATAGCTATATTAATCTGCAAGTTCATCTTCTTGCTTTGCTTGGGCTGTTCTAACTTGTTCTTTTAAAAATTGAGCTGCCTTGGAGTATTCAATTTCTAACTTATCTCTTAAGTCTATTAATTCATCAGTTGTGAGATCACCTTCTTTACATTTATCTTCAAATGCACTTGAAAGATCGGCCACCGTTTGGGCACCAATGGTTTTGGAGATAGATTTTAATTGATGACAGCCTTCAATAATCTCACCTAAATCGTTAACCATTACCCCTGAGTTAATACTCTTAATTAAGCTTTGGCTTTGTTCTAAATACATTTTGAAAAAGCGGATTTGCTTAGCATCATCACCATTTATGTATTTAGCAACTGCTTCCATATCAATAGGTAGCGCAGTTGTTTGGTGAATAATCACATTTTGATTTTGGCTTTGCTTATCGCTCCAACGTTTTAGAGTGTCTTCTAACGCGTTTAGCTCTATGGGTTTGGTAATGAAGTCGTTAATACCTACCGCTAAACAACGTTCTTTTTCGCCTTTAAGCGCATTTGCTGTTACAGCAATAATGTAAGGCTGTGCATCAATAGACTCTAATAGCTCAGCTTCATTACGAATTTTTTCAACCATATCGTAACCCGACATTTTAGGCATGTGTAAGTCGGTTAAAATAAGTGAGTAATCACCTTTTCTCCACATATCTAAGCCTTCTTCACCGTTGTTAGCTATTTCAACGCCAAAGCCTAGTATATGCAGTTGATCGGTCAGCACTTGCTGGTTTAGGAGGTTATCTTCAACCAGTAAAATCAATTTATTTGATTTACGAGCCTGCTCAACATTTAAATAGTTATTAAGTGTTTTGGTTTTTTTAATTTGCTTAGGAGTATGCAGCCCAGCAGCCACCAAAATAGACAGCATAAAGTTAGATTTACATAGAGGAGAGGCATTAATATAAAAAATATTTTTATGATTTATAGCCGCTTCATCAAGCTTGCTTAGTACAACAACTTGTTGGTTATAATCTTCTAATGAATAAAATAAACGTCTTAGCAGCGCGTTTGTTTTATCCATATTGTCTATGCCATCAGCCACCCAAATAATATCTTGCGCATGCTGATATTCTTCAGCTTCTTCTTCAGTATGTACATAAGTGATTTTAGCGCCCATAAACGATAAGTAGCGGTACATTACTTTTTCACGTTCTAGATGATTACTAACTACAATAATCCTCTTACCATTTAATGCACCTTTGTGTGCGTACTTAATTTTTCCCGATGTACTAAATGGTAATTCAACAGTAAATTCACTGCCAATTCCTGTATGGCTAGTTACATGAATAGTCCCTAGCATAAGCTCAGTTAAGCTTTTACAAATAGAAAGACCTAAACCTGTCCCTCCGTATTCGCGGGTAATCGAATTTTCGGCTTGAATAAACGGATTAAATATTTCGCGTAGTTGCGCCTGCGACATGCCTTTACCGTTATCAGTTACGCAAAAGCGTAAAGTAAAGTGATCGGTCGTATTATGTACCACCTCTACTGATATTTTTACATGGCCTTGAGTTTTTTCATCGGTGCTCGTAAATTTAATTGCGTTGCTACATAGGTTATAAAGCACCTGACGTACACGTACGCTATCCCCGGTAAGATTTATAGGAATATCGGGTGCTATTGCTAGCTCTAAATCAAGCTCACGTTTTTTAGCAACAGAGGAAAGCACTCGGGCTACTTCTTCAATGGTATCGGTTACCGAAAATGGGATTGGGTCAATATTTAGCTTTCCAGCTTCAATTTTAGAAAAATCTAGAATATCATCCAAAATACTCAATAACGAAAATGCTGATTCACGAATAATCGTACTTAAACGATGCTGAGCGCCATCAAGTTCGGTCTGGCGCAGTAAATCAATAGTCCCTATAACGCCGTTCATTGGTGTTCTTATTTCATGACTCATTGTTGCTAGGAAGGTTGTTTTAGTTTCGCTTGCTCGCTCAGCTTTTAATGTGGCTTGCTCAAGCGCTAAAGTACGATTTTGTACTTCGCCTTCTAGACTATTTTGTAATTTATAAAGCTCTTTTTGTGCAGCTTCATTTTCACTCATTGCAGTTTGTACCTTTCGTAGCAATAAGTTGATGTGTTTTGCAACTACACCTAGGCCAATATCGAGTTGCTCGTCAACATTACTATTGTAATTGGCATCGTCGGTGATTGCCTGCAGCTCTTGCGTAAGGGTGTCAGTGCTTTTACGTAAGCGAGTATTAATGTACATATTAAACATTAAAGTAAGTATAAATAATGCAGCAACACACGCTATAGCAATTATATAAGCAATTACTTGAGAATCTTGAGTGCTTAAAGGTGTGGAAGGTAAATTTTGCTTAATGATAAGCTCGCCAATTGGCTCATCATTTAACAATAGTAGGTGGTGCATAATACCTTCTTCAACTAAGTGCTTTTCAGCTCTAACGGAGTCGATAGCAGGCTTACTGCTGCTATATACCAACTGAGTATCTGATGTAGCATTGAAGCGATATAAAGTATATTCAAAGTCATTATCTAATAAATGTGTTAAATCGAGTAACTGCTTTACTTTACCTTGACCGTACATAGTTAATGCATCAACCATAGGCAAATCTAATCTATCGGCGAGCGTTATTATATTAACCGGCGGTTTGGATTGAGCTGTGCTAACTTCGGTTTGCGCGTAGAATGAATGGGCAACAATAGCAAGTGCTGTTACAGCAATATTAATGATCAAAAAAAGAGGTAGTAAGCCTTTTACCGGTGAAGAGAATTTACTCTGCATTTAACGTTCCCTGGTTGCTATATTTAAATACAATAAGTCTTTATTGTATAATTGTTGTAATCGTAACATTTACGAAAAATAATTCACTACGTTTTTAGTCTGATTTAGTTATATTTATTCATAGTTATAGTCTGATTTGTGGTAAAAATGAACGTTATTAATGAAAAACGCACTGAGTTGCTTGAAAACCGTTCAAATAGTTATAAAGAATAAAAAAAAAGTTGACTTGTAAGGGCAAAACTCGTTTAATACGCCGCACGCCCAGATAGCTCAGTCGATAGAGCTGAGTGGGAATTGCATTGAAAACCCTCTAAGGTTTTTAATTAGCACTGTTAAAGTGCCTCGATAGCTCAGTCGGTAGAGCAGAGGATTGAAAATCCTCGTGTCCGTGGTTCGATTCCGCGTCGAGGCACCATTTATTAAAGTAGTGGTGTTTAATAAAAAGTTTAAACATTATTACGCGTGCCTTAGCACACAGTTTTGTGTGCCGACTTAGCTCAGCTGGTAGAGCAACTGACTTGTAATCAGTAGGTCAACC
>NZ_JADYXE010000006.1:0-125319 GCF_015864465.1 Pseudoalteromonas sp. SWN29 | reverse complement strand
AACCCAAAAAGAGATAAAGAAAAAGGACGATTAAAATGCGGCCTGAATCCAATTCTCTCTTAATGTCTAACCTATGAATACCCATTAGAATTAGTGTCGACTTGGTATTTGTTGCTTGTTTATTCTTCTTACTTGAAGGTTCACTTGCATCAGTATTTGGACGCATTTATATATACTTTTGTAGGAAAGGATCAGGCTACCCTCTTATGCTAATGTGCGTTAACGCCATTACTTCTGCAAGTGTTACTGGCTTTAATTGTATATGGATGTTTGTAAATACTGTTGAAAGCAATAACAAATATTCTGCATTTAGCTTTACAATGTTTATTGGTTACTTAATTTCTCTTTATTTCCTTCATTCTCACTGCCAAGCAGGGAAAACTAAAGATAACCTTCAGATAGACTGTGATAAGGATGAAATAGAAGAAAAATACACAAAGTGGTATTGGGTCTCATTTTTCCTCAATACATGTGCTTTCATATTTATCTTTATCTATTTAATTGATGGTATTTAAGGTTAATCTTCCCTTATTTTTTAGTTATTTGGTCTTCATAAAACAAAAAAGCCCCGCATTTTAATGCAGGGCTTTTAAGTTTTGCTGCTTGAGCAGTATTAGCTCATAGCGCTTTGTAACTTTTTCATCGCTGTTTTTTCAAGCTGGCGAACACGTTCAGCAGATACACTGTACTTTTGTGCAAGCTCTTGAAGAGTAGCCTTATCATCCGACAACCAACGTGCGCTAACAATATCTTGTGAACGTTCGTCTAGTGTTTTAAGTGCGCTAAATAAACGAGTATGCGCTTGCTCTTTCCACTGCTCTTGTTCAACGTCGTCAGCTAAATCAGCTGCGCCATCTGTTAAGTACTGTACTGGAGAGTACGTGCTTGTTGGTGCGTCGTCGTTATCGTCGCCCGTTAGGTCAAAGCCCATGTCTTGGCCGCTCATGCGCGATTCCATTTCACGAACTTCTTTCTCACTCACACCTAGCTCACTAGCAACAGTGCTAACCTCTGCTTGATTAAACCAACCTAAACGCTTTTTGTTTTTACGAAGGTTAAAAAACAATTTACGTTGCGCTTTAGTGGTTGCAACTTTAACTATGCGCCAGTTTTTAAGCACAAACTCGTGAATTTCGGCTTTAATCCAATGCACTGCAAACGATACCAAGCGTACACCCACTGAAGGGTCAAAACGTTTAACCGCTTTCATCAGGCCTATATTACCTTCTTGAATAAGGTCAGCTTGTGGCAAGCCGTATCCCGAGTAGCCTTTAGCAATATGTGCTACAAAGCGTAAATGCGACATAATGAGTTGCTTGGCAGCACTAAGATCGCCTTCTTCCTGAAGCTTTTTAGCAAGTTCTTGCTCTTGTTCAACTTTAAGCATAGGAATAGTGCTTACCGCTTGAAGGTAACCGTCCATGCTTGCGCTTTGTTGTCCGACTGTAAGTGCCATTGCGTATAAATCTTTACTCATTTTTCACCTCGGTGATAAACATTTGAAACTATCTTAGCACTCTTTCTTTAAGAGTGCTAACCCCAATTTAAAACTTTTTTAAAGTATAAATCAAGTAGTTTTTTGGTATGTATTTAGTCTACTACAAGCGACTGAATAAGTGATGAATTAAGGGGTTGCAGCAGGTTAACCTCATAGCATCACCTTATTTACAACTCATTACTTCATTGGAGGATAGTACACAAATATGACAGTTTTAATAACAGGAGGTACAACCCAGATTGATATATTACGCATATCAAGCTGGGTTGGTTCACTTATACTTTATCGGGTTCTATTTCTTTAATATAACGATTTACAGAAAGATAAGAACCTACAAAACCTAAGCTTGTTGCAAGTAAAACTAAAAAGCCGAATTCTTTCAATGTTAAGCCAATTAAAGAAAAGCTTGCTTGGTAAACCCCTGCCACACTGCTAACCGCAGAAGATAACCACCACATCATTAAAGCAACAGATATAAAAGCAAATAGCCCGCCTATTACACCATACCAAATACCGGTCCACAAAAATGGGGCATGTATAAAGGTGTTAGTAGCTCCTACAAGTTTCATTACTTGTATTTCTTCTTTTTTATCCATGATCGACAAACGAATGGTGTTACCAATAATAAGCGTCACTGAGGTAAGCAGTAATAATGCGATGGTTATTACACTTTCTTTGAGTAAATCTAGCAAAGCATTTAAACGCTCTAACCACGCTATATCAAGCTTACCAAAATCAACTTCACGTTCACTCTCAAGTTTAGTTAGAAGCGCCTTAGCGGCGTTTGGCTGCCTATTACGCTTTGTTGGCGTAACAAGTACTACATCAGGTAATGGATTTTTATCCAAATACTCTAAAGCCTGCCCAAAACCAGAAACATCTTTAAACTCGGTGAGTGCTTTTTGTTTTGAAATAAACTCAACACTCTCCACTTCTGGGTAAAGTGCTAAACGCTTTACTAAAGTTTGCGTTTCTTGCTCGTTCATACTTTCTTTTACGAATAACGATATTTCACTCGCTTCTTCAAAACCGCTGCTTACCTGCTGTACGTTTTTAACAACTAAATAAAGTGTTGCAGGAAGCGTTAAGCTCAAGCCAAGTACTGCAATAGTCATTAATGAGGCCAGCGGGGTACGCCACATTTCACCTAAACTATGCACACCTTGGCGAAATATATTAATAATAAAAAAATAACCGCCAGCTAACACTGATTTTTTTTGCTTGTCGTTACTATTTTGACGACCCTTAAAAAGTAAACTCATAGTGCGCCCTCAGCAAGCGGATCTTGAAGCATTCTGCCATCTTTTAAAGTTAAGCTGCGATACTTCATACGTGCTACCAAACCAAGATCGTGCGTTGCTATCAATACAGTTGTACCGTGTTTATTAAAGTCTTCAAACAGTTTTAGTATTTCCATTGAAAGCTCAGGATCGAGGTTACCTGTAGGTTCATCTGCTAATAAAATTGGCGGGGAGTTCACTATTGCTCTGGCAATACCAACACGTTGCTGTTCACCACCTGAGAGCATAGACGGATGACATTTTATTTTATCTATCAGGCCTACTTTATCGAGCGCACCATGAACCCGTTTAGCAATATGCTTATGGTGAGTACCTTCGATAATTAGTGGCAAAGCCACATTATCAAAAATAGTATAACGCTCTAATAAACGGTGATTTTGAAAAATAATACCAATATCACGACGAGCATAAGGAATTTGACGCGAGTTAACTTTGTTTAAATCAACTCCATTGATAGACACACTACCCGCCGATGGACGTTCCATTAAGCTAATTAGCTTGAGCAGTGTACTTTTACCGGCGCCACTATGGCCCGTTAAAAAAGCGAGTTCACCAGGCTTAATATGAAAATTCACTTTTTCGAGGGCACGGTGCCCACCTGGGTAGGTTTTACTTACTTGCTGAAAATTTATCATCTTTTTATTATGCCAACGCCATTAGTTTATTAGTAACGCTGGTAATCCTCGCAATTAAAAAGGGAGCAAGCTCCCTATTTTGGTAAATTAAACGTCGTCCTCATCTTGGCTAAATAACGCATCAATAAAGTCATCGCTTTTAAAAGCGCGTAAATCATCAATACCTTCACCAACACCAATGTAACGAATTGGAATATTAAACTTATCTGCGACCGCAAAAATAACACCACCTTTTGCAGTTCCATCAAGTTTTGAAAGCGTAATACCCGTTAAACCAACACACTGATTAAACAAGTTTACTTGGCTAATTGCATTTTGACCTGTACCAGCATCGATGGTTAACATCACCTCATGCGGCGCATCAGGGTCGATCTTTTTCATTACGCGAGCAATCTTTTCAAGCTCTTGCATTAAATTATCTTTATTTTGCAAGCGTCCAGCTGTATCAGCAATTAACACATCTACATTACGTGCTTTTGCAGCTTGAAATGCATCAAAGACAACCGATGCACTATCTGCACCTGTATGCTGGGCAATAACAGGGATGCTGTTACGCTCTCCCCAAACCTGTAATTGCTCTACAGCTGCGGCTCTAAATGTATCACCAGCAGCAAGCATTACCGACTTACCTTCATTTTGAAATTGCTTTGCCATTTTGCCAATAGTCGTTGTTTTACCAACACCGTTAACGCCAACCATTAAAATAACAAACGGCTTTTTATCTTCGCTTATAACTAAAGGCTGTTCAGCCATTTTTAGCATAGCCGCCATTTCTTGCTTCATCAGTTCATAAAGCGCATCGCCATCTTTTAGCTGTTTACGGTTTGCAGCATCAGTTAGGCTATCAATCAACTTCATGGTGGTATCAACGCCTAAATCGGCGGTAAGAAGTTGTGTTTCAAGATCTTCAAATAATTCGTCATCTATTTTTTTACCACTAAAAATAGATGAAAAACCCGAGCCTATATTTACACGAGTTTTTAACAAGCCCTTTTTAAGACGAGAGAAAAACCCTTCTTTTTTCGGCTTTTCTGCTTTTTTAGCTTCATCTTTTGCAAGCTCAGCAGTAAGTCGCTCTTGCTCTAAGCGCTCGTTTTCTGCTTGTTCCGCTGCGATGCGTTCTTGTTCTAAACGCTCATTCTCTGCTTTTTCAGCAGCAAGGCGTTCTTGCTCTAAACGTTCATTTTCTACTTGTTCCGCTGCAATGCGTTCTTGCTCTAAGCGCTCGTTTTCTGCTTTTTCAGCCGCAATACGTTCTTGCTCTAAACGTTCATTCTCTGCTTTTTCAGCTAAAATACGTTCTTGCTCTAAACGCTCGCTCTGTGCTTTTTCAGCAGCAATACGCTCTTGCTCTAGGCGCTCGTTTTCTGCTTGTTCCGTTGCAATGCGCTCTTGCTCTAGGCGTTCTTGCTCTAGGCGTTCGTTCTCTGCTTTTTCAGCTGCAATACGCTCTTGCTCTAAACGTTCATTTTCTGCTTTTTCAGCAGCAATGCGTTCTTGCTCTAAACGCTCGCTCTGTGCTTTTTCAGCAGCAATACGTTCTTGCTCTAGGCGTTCGTTCTGTGCTTTTTCAGCAGCAATGCGCTCTTGCTCTAAACGCATTTGCGCTTCTTGTTCTGCTAAACGTTTTACTTGCTCTTGTCTTTGAGCTTCAGCGTCCGCTTGTTCTTTTACTAACAACTCAGCATTCGCTTGCTCTATTGCAAGCTTTTCAGCCTTTATTGCCTCATTCTTTTCTTCAAGGCGAATTCGCTCTAGTCGTTCAGCTTCTACTTTTTCTGCAGCCAATCGCTCTTGCTCTAAGAGCATCTGTGATTCTTGTTCAGCTAAACGTTGTGCATGTTCTTGTCTTTGTGCTTCTGCATCCGTTTGTTGTTTTGCAAGTGATTCAGCATTGGCCTGCTCAATAGCAATCTTTTCTGCGTTTTCAGCACGCTCTTGCTCTAAACGTTTTGCTTCAATTAGTTCAGCAGCAATACGCTCTTGTTCTAAACGCTCTGTTTCAGCCTCAGCGTGTAAACGTTCGGCCTCTGCTTGCTCTGCTGCAATACGCTCTTGTTCTAAACGCTTTGTTTCAGCCTCAGCGTGTAAACGTTCGGCCTCAGCTTGCTCTGCTGCAATACGCTCTTGTTCTAAACGCTTTGTTTCAGCCTCAGCGTGTAAACGTTCGGCCTCGGCTTGCTCTGCTGCAACACGCTCTTGTTCTAAACGCTTTGTTTCAGCCTCAGCGTGTAAACGTTCGGCCTCGGCTTGCTGCGCAAGCTTTTCTTGCTCTAGCTTCTGCGCCTCTTCTTGCGCTAATGCTTGTTGTTTATCAGCTGCTGCTTTTTGCTCTGCTTCTTTTTTATCTGACTTGCCAAAACCGAGCCACGACATGAATTTACTTTTTTTTGTCATACTTGCTAATAACCACTTATAAAAATCTGATAAACTAAAATTTGAAATAGCTTGGCAATGCCCAGCAATAGTTGCAAATAAATACAACCATTCAAAACGTAAGTGTTCAATAGTAACACTTTTAATACGGTTGAAAAATGAAGCTATACGTAATCGCCGATAATATTATCTGAGCTAGATACCATATACCATTTTTTAGTGAGCTAAATGAGAAAAAAAACAACGCAAAATAAAGCTACTAATAAGCCCAGTGATGGCTTTATTAGAGTAATTAGCGGACAATTTCGAGGCCGAAAACTTCCCGTTAAAAATGTAGATGGCTTAAGGCCTACTACCGACCGAATTAAAGAAACTGTATTTAATTGGTTAATGCAAGATACGCGTGACGCAAATGTACTTGATTGTTTTGCAGGTTCTGGCGGATTAGGGTTTGAAGCGCTATCTCGTTTTGCTAAAAGTGCTATATTTATCGAGCTCGACTCATCAGCAGCTAAGCAATTAGAGCAAAACATCAGCACTTTAAAACTCGACAATGCACACGTTAAACATACTAATTCGATCTCCTTTTTAGAGCAAAAAAAAACAAGTGAAGCGTTTAATCTTGTATTTGTTGACCCACCATTTCGTAAAGATTTAGCACAAACAACCTGCGATTTATTAGAAAAAAACCAATGGTTAAGCGACAATGCATTAATTTATGTTGAAGTAGAAACTGAATTAACCACCTTTAACAATCCAAGCAACTGGTTGTTAATTAAAGAAAAAAAGGCAGGACAAGTGTTTTGTAAACTCTACCAGCGCCAAGCAAATTAATACTGTTTTACATGATGCGTTTCTGTTAATATTGTCCTTTACATGTGGTGTTGCTTCGGATTACAATACCGCACCATTTTTGAACCACTTGATCAATGTTTGATCAACTTGAGCAACGCTCATAATTTAGGTAGGTGAATTTTTAATGCCAGTAATTAAAGTAAGAGAGAACGAACCGTTTGACGTAGCACTTCGTCGCTTCAAGCGTTCATGTGAAAAAGCAGGAATCCTTTCAGAAGTTCGTCGTCGCGAGCACTATGAAAAACCAACAGCTGAGCGTAAGCGTAAAAAAGCTGCTGCAGTAAAACGTCACATGAAAAAACTTTCTCGTGATAACGCACGTCGCGTTAAATTATACTAATATATTAGGTCTTGTATAAATGAGCCTTTTAATAACGCTAAAAGATGCGCAAAAAGATGCGATGAGAGCTAAAGACAAACAACGTCTTAACCCTATTCGTATGGTACTTGCTGCAATCAAGCAACGTGAAATTGACGAGCGCATAGAACTAGACGACGCAGGTATTACCTCCGTTATAGTGAAGCTTGTTAAACAACGTCGTGACTCTTACACTCAGTACAAAGATGCTGGGCGTGATGATTTAGCTGATATTGAAGCCAATGAAATAGTAGCACTTGAAACTTTTTTACCTCAACAATTGAGTGAAGAAGAAATTATTGCTCTCATTGATGCGGCTATTGCTGATACTAACGCAGCAGGTATGCAAGACATGGGTAAAGTAATGGGTATAATCAAAAGCAAAGCCGAAGGTCGTGCCGATATGGGCAAGATTTCTGGTTTAATTAAGCAACGATTAACTGCCTAATACTCCCACATACATTAAAGTATGATTGAAGTAAACCGAGCCTTGCGCTCGGTTTCTTTGTTTTTAACTTTAATAAAAAGTATACCTATTAGGTTACTTTAAAATGAAATTTTTTATAGCTTCCCTATTTATTTTGCTATCATTTTGGTAAGTTAAAGCACGCTATACTTTGCACCACGCAAGTATAAAAAGTAAATTTCATATTCGTTATTCTTCTTATTATTTCAGGACTGTATTTTACTAATGGCTGGAAAGATCCCACGTAACTTTATAGATGATTTACTTGCCAGAACCGATATTGTCGACCTGATAGACTCAAAAATAGGTCTAAAAAAAGCAGGTAAAGATTATCAAGCTTGCTGCCCATTTCATAACGAAAAATCGCCCTCATTTACTGTATCGCAAGACAAACAGTTTTATCACTGCTTTGGGTGTGGCGCTAATGGTAATGCTATTTCGTTTGTAATGGAGTACGAAAAGCTAGAGTTTGTAGATGCTATTGAAGAAATAGCCAGCATGCTCAACTTAGAAGTACCTCGAGAACAAGGCACAAACTCAGCACCAGAACGTACAGCTGCGCAAAAGCGCTCTGATTACGACTTAATGCTTCATACTGCGCGCTTTTATCAGCACCAATTAAAACACCACAGTAATTCTGCCGCCGTTATTGAATATGTAAAAGGCCGTGGTTTAAGTGGCGAAACAGTTAAAAAGTTTATGATTGGCTATGCTCCCAGCGAGTGGGACGGGCTATGCCTACAACTTGGCCGCAACAAAGAACAAAAAGAGCAATTAGTTGAATTAAAACTAGCCTCAGAAAAAACACCTGGTAGGCAGTTTGATTTTTTCCGCGATCGTTTAATGTTCCCTATTCGCGATAAGCGTGGGCGCGTTATTGCCTTTGGTGGGCGTGTAATGCAAGCCGACCAAGGGCCAAAATATTTAAACTCGCCAGAAACCCGAATTTTTCATAAAGGCTTTGAGCTTTACGGACTTTATGAAGCAAAGCAAGCCCATAAAAAACTTGACCATATCATGGTTGTTGAAGGTTATATGGATGTTGTTGCCCTAGCGGAGCAAGGAATTGAATACGCTGTTGCATCACTGGGGACTGCAACAACAAGCGAGCACATGCACACATTGTTTAGAACTACTGATAAAGTAATCTGTTGTTACGATGGTGACAGAGCTGGTCGCGATGCAGCCTGGAGAGCGCTTGAAAACGCACTTCCTTATTTAAATGATGGTAAAGCACTGCAATTTGCATTTTTACCCGATGGCGAAGATCCTGACTCTCTTGTACAAAAAGAAGGTAAAGAACAATTTGAGCTGCGCCTAGGCCAAGCAGATGACTTTACCAAAGTATTGTTTAATAGATTAAGCCAAGAAGTTGATTTAACACTCGACTCAGGAAAAGCTAAATTGCTTAGTGCAGCGCTACCACTAATTGAAAAAATTCCTAGTGAATTTTACCAAGAAAACATTCTTGAACAATTAGGGCGTTTAATCGGAAGAACACGAGAGCAACTTAATAATCGTTTAAAAACACCTAAGCAGCAGTATTCAATTGAACGTAAATTTAAAATAACACCGATGCGCCAAGCGATTGGTATTTTAATTCAGCACCCTAATTTAGCTAAAAGTGTGCCGTACTTACCAGAACTCGCACAAATGAATATTGCTGGCATAGGCCTGTTATTACGCTTACAAGAACAAGCCCTAGAAAAAGAAAGCATTACCACAGCACAACTGCTCGAATTTTTCAGAGGAACTGAAGATTATGAGCCACTAATAAAGCTTGCAACGTGGCAACACGAAATAAATGAAGAGCGTTTAGAGACGGTTTTTAAAAATACTTTCAAGTTTATTGAAGATCAGTGTTTAAATTATCGACTCGAGACCCTATTAATAAAGGACAAGACTCAAGGCCTTAGTAGCGACGAAAGACTTGAGTGTCATTTGTTAATGACAGCGTTAAAAGCCACTAACAGTTAGGGTCTGTTTATCTTTCGAGGTTAAGTTTACAGCAGCGTGTTTCGTATTTAGACAAGGCAGAGCCTAAGTAGTGTGGTTATTCCACATAAATAGGCGATAACGCAGCATAAATGCCAAACACGCGCTGCCCTTTGGGTTCGTCCCAAGGGAGGTTTACTCTTTGTTGCCCGGTTTTTACTTAGGCCACTAGGTTACAAACCTGGCGCCGCGATTAAACCACCCTTGGATAGAACAAACTTTAATCCTGAAAGGCCAACAGACCCTAGTCAAAATTGATTTAAACTGTTATACTGTGCTATTCACTGCGTCACATTATTCTAGTTGGCTTTAATGCAAACTACATGATGGCGCCTGTTGTATCAACTTATCAGAGTGGAAGAAACAATCTCTATGGATCCAACTCCTCAGTCACAATTAAAACTTCTGATTCAAAAAGGTAAAGAGCAAGGCTACTTAACTTTTGCAGAAGTAAATGATCACCTTCCACAAGACATTATAGACTCAGATCAAGTAGAAGATATCATAAGCATGATTAATGATATGGGTATCAAGGTTAGCGAAAACGCGCCTGATGCTGATGAATTAATGATGCAAGAAACAACGACAGACGAAGACGCAGCTGAAGCTGCCGCGGCAGCACTTGCAACTGTAGAAAAAGAAATCGGCCGTACAACGGACCCGGTTCGCATGTACATGCGCGAAATGGGTACTGTTGAACTTCTTACACGTGAAGGCGAAATTGTAATCGCTAAACGTATTGAAGAAGGCATTAACCAAGTACAGATTTCTGTTGCAGAGTACCCTGAAGCAATTACTTACCTGCTAGAGCAGTGGGATAAGTTTGAAGCTGAGGAAATGCGTTTAAGCGATATCATCGTTGGATTTATCGATCCGAATGAAGATACAGCGCCAATTTCAGCAACTAACATCGGTTCAGAATTAAGTGCTAAGCAACTTGATGATGACGATAAAGATGACAAAGATGATGCTGATAGCGATGACGAAGATGAAGAAGAAGTAGACACAGGTCCAGATCCTGAAGAAGCTCGTATTCACTTTGAAAACTTACGTGATTTATACAATAAAGCACGTGATACGTTTGAAGCTAAAGGTCGTTCGCATCCTGAATCACAAGCCGCCATTTTTGAAATTGGTGAGCTTTTCAGAACCTTTAAATTAATACCTAAACAGTTTGATCGCATGGTAAATAACATGCGTGAAATGATGGATAGAGTTCGCGTTCAAGAACGTCTAATCATGAAACATGCTGTTCAAATTGCTAAATTACCGAAGAAAACATTCGTTAAGCACTTTGCTAACAACGAAACTGATGCTTCTTGGGTTGATTTAGAAATTTCAGGTAACGAAAAGTATTCAGCTAAACTTGAAGAAGTGAAGCCAGAAATCATTCGTAGCATTAATAAATTATCTGTTATTGAACAAACAACAGGTTTAAGCATTGAGCGTATTAAAGACATTAACCGTCGAATGAGCATTGGTGAAGCGAAAGCACGCCGTGCGAAAAAAGAAATGGTTGAAGCTAACTTACGTCTTGTAATCTCAATTGCTAAAAAATACACAAACCGTGGCTTACAATTCTTGGATTTAATTCAAGAAGGTAACATTGGTCTGATGAAAGCGGTTGATAAGTTTGAATATCGCCGTGGTTATAAGTTCTCTACTTATGCTACGTGGTGGATACGTCAAGCAATCACTCGCTCTATTGCTGACCAAGCAAGAACAATCCGTATTCCAGTACATATGATTGAAACGATTAATAAACTTAACCGTATTTCTCGTCAAATGTTACAGGAAATGGGTCGTGAGCCAAATCCAGAAGAATTAGCAGAACGCATGATGATGCCTGAGGATAAAATCCGTAAGGTACTTAAGATTGCTAAAGAGCCAATTTCAATGGAAACACCAATCGGTGATGATGAAGATTCTCACTTGGGTGACTTTATCGAAGATACAACAATTGATTCGCCAATCGATTCGGCAACAATGGAGTCTCTTCGTGGCGCAACTAACGATGTACTAGCAGGCCTAACAGCCCGTGAAGCTAAAGTACTACGTATGCGTTTTGGTATTGATATGAATACCGACCACACCTTAGAAGAAGTAGGTAAACAGTTTGACGTAACACGTGAACGTATTCGTCAAATAGAAGCGAAAGCGCTGCGTAAATTACGCCACCCTTCTCGCTCAGATTTACTGAAAAGCTTTTTAGACGCTAAATAATTTAGCGCTACTATATAAACTAAAAAGGCCGCTATAGCGGCCTTTTTTCTATTTGAAGGAAATAATCATGGCTTGGATCCAAATTCGTATTAACGCCAATGCTGCAACAGCAGATGCAGTAAGTGACCTATTAATGGAAGCGGGTAGTGCTTCGGTAACCTTTATTGACGCAAAAGACACCCCTATTTACGAACCCAAAATTGGCACTGTTGTATTCTGGGCTGATACAACAGTAATTGGCTTGTTTGAAGCTAATCACGATATGAATACAGTCGTTGCGTTATTAAAACGCCATGATGAGCTAAAAGACAATTTAGTATACAAAATAGAGCAGCTTGAGGATAAAGACTGGGAACGTGAATGGATGGATAACTTCCACCCTATTCAATTTGGTGAAAGGCTATGGATTTGTCCAAGCTGGCGCGATATTCCAGACCCTACTGCGGTAAATGTACTACTTGATCCTGGCCTTGCTTTTGGCACCGGCACACATGCAACAACGGCCTTATGTCTTAAGTGGTTAGAAAGCCAAGACCTAACAGGTAAAACAGTTGTTGATTTTGGTTGTGGCTCAGGCATTTTAGGTATCGCAGCGATAAAATTAGGTGCAGAGCGCATGATTGGGATTGATATTGACCCTCAAGCACTCGAAGCAAGCCTTGATAACGCTAACCGAAATGGTGTTGCAGACAAACTTGAAGTATACCTTCCAGAAAACCAACCTGAGTTTACCGCCGATATAGTAGTGGCAAATATTTTAGCCCAGCCACTTCGCGAATTGCACAGTGTAATTTTAGGCTTATTAAAGCCTGGCGGCAAAATTGCCATGTCGGGTATTTTAGAAGAACAAGCGCAATCAGTTGCTGATATTTATGCACCCTTTATTGAGCTAGATGATATTGCCGTTGAAGGTGATTGGACTCGAGTAAGTGGCACCAAAAAAGCCTAATAAATCGCATAATCAAATTTAGAGCATTAACTCAAAACATCTGCGTAAAGCCTGTATTTAACAGGCTTTACTATTTTTTTACATATCAAAATATTTTCTGATTATTGTATAAAAAATAAAGACTGTACGAATTTCAAACAAATAAACCCAATTGTCATATGGTTATCAAAAGTCAATACGAAAAGGGCAAAAAAAAGTTACTTTTGTTCAATTTATAGCCTTTGATTTTTGCTAAAAAAACCGTAAACTTAGCGCCCCTTGAAAAGAGGCCTATTGAATATAGTGCGTATCGGTAAATACCAACTTGAGAATAATGTAATTGTCGCGCCAATGGCTGGCATTACAGACAGACCATTTAGACAACTTTGCCGTCGTTTAGGCGCAGGGCTAGCTGTTTCTGAAATGCTATCGTCTAATCCTAAGGTTTGGAAAACGGAAAAGTCGATGAATCGTATGGATCACAGCGGTGAGTCGGGTATACGCGCGGTGCAAATTGCAGGAGCAGACCCTGAGCTTATGGCGCAGGCCGCACAATTCAATGTTGCTAACGGTGCACAGATCATAGATATCAATATGGGGTGCCCAGCAAAAAAAGTGAACAAGAAACTCGCAGGCTCTGCCTTATTACAGTTTCCTGAACTTGTGGAAGAGATTATTGATGCAGTCGTTAATGCTGTTGATATACCTGTGACACTTAAAATCCGTACAGGATGGGATCCGGATAACCGTAATGGTGTAGAGATTGCGAGAATAGCTGAACGTTATGGCATTGCATCACTTGCTGTACATGGGCGTACGCGCGCATGTATGTACAAAGGTGATGCTGAGTACGCCACGATTAGGGATATAAAACGTTCAGTGTCGATTCCTGTTGTTGCCAATGGTGATATTACATCACCAGAAAAAGCAAAGCAGGTTTTAGACTATACGGGTGCAGATGCCATTATGATTGGCCGAGCCGCCCAAGGTCGCCCTTGGATATTTAGGGAGATAGACCACTATTTGCGAACTGGGGAACATTTACAGCCACCTGCTATTGCAGAGGTACGCAGTATTTTAATGGAGCATTTAACAAACCTCCATATGTTTTACGGTGAGCCGATGGGAGCGCGAATTGCTCGCAAACATGTATCTTGGTATTTGCAAACCCATGACAGTGATGGTCAGTTTAGGCGAGTATTTAATGCGCTCGACAACCCACAGGCACAGGTCGTCGCATTAGAGCAATACTTTAAAACACTAGCAGCTAACTAAGAAAGAAAGAGACTTAATAATGTTCGAACAAAACGTGACTTCTCCATTTATCACTAACCCTCATGTTCAGTCACACGAGAAACCGCAGCCATTGCGTGATGCAGTAAAAAAAGCTGTTCACCACTATTTAAAACAGCTTAACGGTCAAGATGTGCAAGACGTTTACGACCTTGTTCTTTCAGAGCTAGAAGCGCCATTACTTGAAGAAGTAATGACATATACACGTGGTAACCAAACTCGTGCAGCTATTTTACTAGGTATCAACCGTGGTACTTTACGTAAAAAGCTTAAAAAATACGGCATGAACTAATACCAATTATATTGAAAGCGTAAGTATTCTAACGAGCTAAACAAGCCCATAACGTCGTTAAAAATTTCTTATGTAGAATAACTACACAGCAAAATTTTTGCCTTGTTATAGACTTGTTTTTCTATCGTTATAACTACTTACTAATCCAATACAACTAGTATTATGCAAAAAAAGCACCCTAGGGTGCTTTTTTTATGCCCGTAATTTAATAGCCAAATTGCAAAAAGCTCATGGTTAATGGATCGTTATAAGTCGTTTTTTGAGTAGTAATCAGTTAAAATGCCCGCTTCTAAGCTAGCTCATTAACTGAGGAAATCAAACTACAATGGATACTCATCGTCCCATTCGTCGCGCACTATTAAGTGTGTCTGATAAAACCGGTATTGTTGAATTTGCCCGCGCACTAGAAGCGCAAGGTGTTGATATATTATCAACTGGCGGCACATGTAAACTACTTGCTGATAACGGCATAAAAGTGACTGAAGTGTCAGATCACACAGGTCATCCTGAAATCATGGATGGTCGTGTAAAAACACTTCACCCAAAAATTCACGGCGGTATCTTAGCCCGTCGCGGACAAGATGAAAACGTAATGGCAGATAACAACATTTCTGCTATCGACATAGTTGTAGTTAACTTATACCCCTTTGCGAATACTGTCGCTCAAGAAAACTGCAGCCTTGAAGATGCCATTGAAAATATTGATATTGGCGGCCCTACAATGGTTCGTGCAGCAGCTAAAAACCACAAAGACGTAACAATAGTGGTAAACGCGAGCGACTACGACCGTGTTATTAGTGAAATGCAAAACAACAATGGCTCTACTACGTACAAAACACGTTTTGATTTAGCTATTGCTGCTTACGAGCATACAGCTGCATACGATGGCATGATTGCGAACTACTTTGGTAAAATGGTTCCTGATTACACAGAGGAAGCTGCTGTAGAGACTAAATTCCCACGTACTATCAATATGCAGTTCACTAAAAAGCAAGATATGCGTTACGGTGAGAATTCTCATCAAGATGCTGCTTTTTATGTTGAAAGTGACATCGCTGAAGCATCAGTTGCAACGGCCACTCAACTGCAAGGTAAGGCCCTTTCGTTTAATAACATTGCAGATACCGACGCAGCTCTTGAGTGTGTTAAAGAATTTGACGTACCAGCGTGCGTAATTGTAAAGCACGCTAACCCGTGTGGTGTTTCAATTGGGGGCAATATTCTTGAGGCATACGAGCGCGCTTTTAAAACAGACCCTACATCAGCATTTGGTGGCATTATTGCCTTTAACCGAGAGCTAGATGCCGCAACTGCACAAGCAATTGTTGACTGTCAGTTTGTTGAAGTAATTATTGCACCTAGTATTTCGAGCGACGCTGCAAAAATTATTGAAGCTAAAAAGAACGTTCGTTTATTAGAATGTGGACAGTGGACAGGTAAAGCCGCTGGCCAAGACATTAAACGCGTTAATGGCGGTATTTTAGTTCAAGATCGCGACTTAGGCATGGTAACGCAAGGCGACTTAAAAGTTGTTTCTAAGCGCCAGCCTACAGAGCAAGAACTTAAAGATTTACTGTTTTGCTGGAAAGTAGCTAAGTTTGTTAAATCAAACGCAATTGTTTATGCCCGTGACGGTATGACCATTGGTGTAGGCGCAGGCCAAATGAGCCGCGTATACTCAGCTAAAATTGCAGGCATTAAAGCAGCTGACGAAAACCTTGAAGTTAAAGGTTCAGTAATGGCATCTGATGCATTCTTCCCATTCCGTGATGGAATTGACGCAGCCGCAGCCGCTGGTATTACTGCGGTAATTCAGCCTGGTGGCTCAATGCGCGACGAAGAAGTGATTGCAGCCGCTGATGAAGCCGGTATGGCAATGGTACTTACTAGTATGCGCCATTTCCGCCACTAATCACACAAAGGGTTAAACGTTGGTTTAACACTTTTTGTTTGCTATAAATTCACGTATTCTGATTATTCAATAACCTATTTAAAATTATAATGTGAAGGAACAAACAATGAAATTTGCGCTAAAATCGCTACTTGTAGCCACACTAACGATGACATCGACTATGGCGCTTAGCCATAACCACGAATCGAGCCTTGAGCATGCACTTCAATCAAGCGAACGCAGCGCTAAAAACAGCGTTCGTGACGAATATCGTCACCCGGCTCAAACATTGGCATTTTTTGGCTTTAAACCAACTATGACAGTTGTTGAAATTGCGCCAGGCGGTGGTTGGTATAGTGAAATTTTAGCGCCAGCACTAAAAGAGCAAGGCACTTATTATGCCGCGCACTTTCCTGCTGATTCATCAGTTGGCTACTACCAACGCTCTCTTGCGGGCTTTAAACAAAAAGTAGCTGAAGATGAGCGCTTTAGTAGCGTTAAAATTACTGAGTTTGCACCTGTAACACATTTAGATATCGCGCCAGCTGGCAGTGCCGATATGGTTTTAACTTTCCGTAATGTACATAACTGGTATATGGGTAAAGATAAAAGCGGTGCATTAAGTGCATTCCAAGCTTTTTATAAAGTCCTTAAACCAGGTGGTACATTAGGTTTAGTTGAACATCGTTTAGCTGAAGAACGAGCTGACGAAGATCAAAAAACCACAGGCTACATGAAGCAGAGCTACGTAGTAGACCTTGCTAAACAAGCTGGGTTTGAATTAGTAGCAAGCAGTGAAATAAATGCAAATCCAAAAGACACAGCCGATCACCCTAAAGGTGTATGGACGCTGCCACCAAGCTTAAGACTCGGCGAACAAGATGCCGACAAATACAAAGCCATTGGTGAAAGCGACCGCATGACGCTGAAATTTAAGAAATCGCTTTAAATAGGAATTTTCGCCATGAATGTTTTAGTCATTGGCAGCGGCGGCCGCGAACACGCTCTTGCGTTTAAAGCCGCTCAAAACACCAAAGTAAATACTGTATTTGTAGCCCCTGGTAATGCAGGTACTGCACTTGAACCAAAACTTGAAAACGTAGCAATAAACGTTGACGACTTAGAGGGTTTACTTAGTTTTGCACAACAAAACAAGGTAGAGCTTACTATTGTAGGTCCAGAAATACCGTTAGTACTGGGTGTTGTTGATAAGTTTCGTGAACATAACATGGCTATTTTTGGCCCTACAGCGGGTGCAGCTCAGCTTGAAGGCTCTAAATCGTTTACTAAAGACTTTTTAGCACGCCATAATATTCCATCAGGCGATTATCAAACGTTTGAACAAATTGAACCTGCCCTTGCTTATTTAAAAGAAAAAGGCGCGCCAATTGTTGTAAAAGCAGATGGTTTAGCTGCGGGTAAAGGCGTAATTGTCGCCATGACCGAGCGTGAAGCTGAAGATGCTATTCGCGATATGCTTGCGGGTAATGCGTTTGGCGATGCAGGAAGTCGTGTTGTTATCGAAGAGTTTTTAGACGGTGAAGAAGCGTCTTTCATTGTAATGGTTGATGGCAAAAATGTATTACCCTTTGCCACCAGTCAGGATCATAAGCGTGCTTACAATGGCGATGCCGGTCCTAACACGGGTGGCATGGGTGCATACTCACCTGCGCCAGTTGTTACGGATGAAATCCACCAGCGTATTATGAACGAAGTGATCTACCCTACGGTAGAAGGCATGGCAAGCGAAGGCCATCCGTACACCGGCTTTTTATACGCAGGTTTGATGATTGACGAAACAGGTACCCCTAAAGTAATCGAGTACAACTGTCGTTTTGGCGACCCTGAAACTCAACCAATGATGCTACGTTTACAATCAGACCTAGTTGAATTGATTGAAGCTGCTAACCGTGTAGAACTTGATAAAACAACGATTAAGTTTGATTCACGTGCAGCCGTGGGTGTTGTACTTACAGCTAAAGGTTACCCTGGTGATTACCCTAAGGGTGATGCTATTTCGGGACTAAAAGTTGATTACCCTGCGGGTGAAAAAGTGTTTCATGCGGGCACTAAGCAAAGTGGCAACGACGTTGTAACCGCAGGCGGTCGCGTATTATGCGCAACAGCACTCGGCAACACTGTTACAGAAGCACAGCAGCGTGCCTATGAGCTTGTTAAAGAAATTAGCTGGGATGGTATGGAATATCGTACAGATATAGCTTACCGTGCTATTGCACGCGAGCAATAGCCTATAATACCTATTCATTGGTATAACCAGTTAATTTAACTAAAAAAGCGCAGTTTATCTGCGCTTTTTTAGTGCTACACTAATTAAAAGGTTTTTTAAAAGTGTACAAACGTTGGAACTAAGAACTTTACGCTATCATTCAATTGCTGCTGCCATACTGATATTTATATTTTTTATAATCAGTACATTGGCATCAAACCTAATCGTGCCTACACGATATACAATTGATAAAACGGCTCCAATGTACCTCGATTACGCCTACTATATTGACGAAACCAAAACTAAAACATTCGACACCATCATTAACCAACCTGAACTACTTACCCATCAACCATTTTCAGATGTGCCATGGAGTTTTAGCCATCAAAACTATTGGTTGTTTCTTGATTTAGAGAATAAAAGTCTTAATAAGCAAAACGTTGTAGCACACTTTGATAACCCTATGGTCGATCACTTAACTATTTTTCGTCTCGATAAAAACAATAAACTAATTGAAACTTACAAACTAGGCGATAAAGAAGAAGCCCTCTCTTTATTTGAATATAGCGTGCCGCATATTCGCTTTTCGGTAGAAAGAAAATCCTCACAGCGCCTAGTAATGAAAATAGACACAACCGGTATAAGTAAAACACCTGTAAACTTATATCGTGATAAAGAGTTTATTGACTTAGTACGCTCCCAGGCCGGGATCTGGGGGATTTTTGTAGGCGTGCTATTAATGGCTGCGCTTTATAATTTGGTGCTTTACTTTGGTATAAAGGACCGTGTTTATTTAATTTATATTGGCTACATAGTTAGCGCTATCGCGCTAATGGGAGCCGTATTAGGCTTTGGCTTTTACTTATGGCCTAAGCAATGGCAGCTCTTTATTCACGAACAAATTGTGTTTAGTAATTATGGCGTCGCCTTTTTTACTCTTGCTTTTTGCACCATGTTTTTACGCTATCATAAAGACAAATGCTGGCGCTACAAAATGAGCATAACCTTACTTTGGCTTATGTTTGTTCTTGCTGTATCTAGCTTGTTTATTCCTGAAAGCATAGCGGCGCCTATATTTTTTGGTGTGATGGCAGTCTTATATATTGCCTGTATTATTTTAATATATAACAAGTTACGCAGTGGTTTTAGATGGGCTAAATTTTATGTTTTTTCATGGGTACCACTAATAATTGGTGCGGTAATTCAACCTATGGAACTCACCGGCTTTTTACCGTATACCTTTACAACCCGCCATGCCTTTTTAGTTGCTATTTTGTGTGAAGTTATTTTAATGGCCATGGCACTAGCAGACCGAGTAAGGTATCAGCGCGAACGTGCGCTTTACCATGCTACGCATACACAACAAACAAAATTACTTAATAGCTCTAAACTAAAACAAGCATTTATGGCACTACAAAGCCAAAATCGCTCAACAACTTTGTGTTTAATAAAAATACGTCACTTTAATTCACTCAATACTATTATTACCTCCTCTCAGGGCTACACCCTTATAAAGCATGTAGCTAAAGAGCTGGAGTTAGAACTGAGCCATGAACGCGAATTTACAAACCTCGAAACAGATTTAAATACCAGTCCACGCTTAGCCGATTTAAGTAGTGGTGTATTTGCCTGTATTTCTACTAAAACACAAAACCAAGAAATGCTAGAAGCACTACTGACTAAAATAATTAGCAGCCTACCAAAACAATATGAAATTAAAGGGCTAAACCTGCAGCTTAGTTACAGTATAGGTATTAGTAGTGCAGGTAAGAGTAACGACTTTGAATATTGGTTAAAGCGTGGTTATTTAGCCCTTAAAAAAGCAAAAGGTAGTGTTAATCAAGTTGGGTCATCGTCAAACGGTAATAATCTAATGATGGACGTTGCTCTAGCCGCTAAGCTGCAACAAGCTATCAAAACAAATCAACTAGCGCTTTACTACCAACCTCAAATTAATTTATTGAGTAACAACGTCAGTGGTGCTGAGGCTTTATTACGTTGGCCAGACCCAACTTACAGTAACTTATCAATAGAGGAGTTGATAACACTTGCTGAGCACACCGGCATTATTAACGAGCTAACACTGTGGGTAATAGAGCAAGCCTGTAAAGACATAGTTGAGCTTATAAAAAATGGCTATAACGAGCATACAATTAGTGTAAATTTGAGTGCTAAAAATCTAACTATAAATAACTTAGCCGAAAAAGTAGAAAACATTTTAATTAAATACCAAGTGCCAGCTTACTTACTTAAATTTGAGCTAACCGAATCTGCCTTTGTAGACAGCCAAGATGCACTTATAAAGTTAGTTGATGAGCTAACCGCATTGGGTATTAAAGTGGTATTGGATGACTTTGGAACTGGCTATGCATCACTTAGCTACTTAGTTAACTATCACTTTAGTGAGCTTAAAATAGATAAGTCGTTTGTTTTTGATTTACCTAATAACCCAACTCATCAAGTTATTGTACAAACAGCGATTGATATGGCGCATAACCTCAATTTATCAATAACAATTGAAGGAGTAGAAACACAAGAGATTCATCACTTACTCAAAGATATGAACGCTGATAACGCCCAAGGTTATTTATACGCAAAAGCACTGCCTTACACCGACTATTTACACTTCTTAAAAAGCCAATATAGCTTAAAAATGTTAGACTCCTCTTTTTAACATCTTTAGGGGCCAAGTAAAGATGCAAGGCACACTGCGTAAACTAAAATCGAGCTTAACCGAACCAGTACAATATCACTTACCTGTAGGTGAACACCTAGTAGACTTAAATGCATTTATAGGTAAAGAGCTTACCATTACATTTAGTGGCACCATTCTATGCTCTAACTGCGGTAAAAAAACTAAAAAAAGCTATTCTCAAGGTCACTGTTTTGTATGTATGCGCAAGCTCGCTAGTTGCGATATGTGTATTATGAAACCAGAAACCTGTCACTACGACCAAGGCACCTGTCGAGAGCCAGAATGGGGCGAAGCGAACTGCATGATCCCACACTATGTATATCTCGCTAATACCTCAGGGTTAAAAGTGGGCATTACCCGCCACACACAAATACCGACTCGTTGGGTTGATCAGGGTGCGACTCAAGCATTGCCTATTTTTAAAGTGCAAACTCGCCTGCAATCAGGTTTAGTGGAAGTTGCATTGGCTGAATTTATTGCCGACAAAACTAATTGGCGCAATATGCTAAAAGGTCAAAACGAAGCAATTGACTTAAAAGCCGCTGCAGCCGAACTGATCCCACAAATTAGTGAAAAGCTAAACGAGTTAAGTGAGTTATTTGGCGCAACAGCAATAGAACAACTTGATGAAGATGTGGTTGATTTAGATTTTCCGGTAACCGAGTACCCAACAAAAATCAGCTCATTTAACTTTGATAAAGACCCTGTTGTAAGCGGTGTTTTACAAGGTATTAAAGGCCAATACTTAATTTTTGAAAAAGGCGTTATTAATATTCGTAAATTTACGTCTTACGAAGTGACAGTAGGCTAAAGTGCTATGTTAAACAGCTACCCACTGTTATTGGTTATTTATAATGAGCTTGAAATAGCCCATAACCAACAAGAGCAACAAGAGTGCTTACACAGTGTCATGCAAAGTGAGATAAGCGATGTGCGAGTACTTAATAAGCAAGGTGACTACCTTAATTTACAAGGTATTGCTTGCCCTGCTCTGAGTGGCGAGCAGCTAGCACTGTTGGTTACTGCTTACTTATTAAATGAAGGGCAATGCTGCCTTGGTAAAATTAAAACCCTAAGCACAACCCAGGCGTTTGATTTACTAGGGTTATAAAGCTCTCTTTAAAGCTCAGTAAGCACTTTTATATGCGCTACAGCACTTCTACCCAACGCTGATAGCGCATAGCCACCTTCTAAATACGAGATAACACCTTTGCATCCGCCCTCTTTTGTTACCTTACATAGCTGCTCGGTAAGCCAAATGTAGTCATCTTCAACAAACTTTAAGCTCGCCATATCATCTTCTAGGTGGGCATCAAACCCTGCGCTTATAAAAAGTAATTCAGGCTTAAACGCTTTTAATTTTGGTAACCATTGCTGAGTAAACACCTCTTTTAGGTCATCGCCATTGCTGGCAATTGGCAAAGGAGAGTTAACTATATGGCTATTATTTTTAACGGCTGTATTTGGATAAAACGGATACTGAAATAACGAACAAAGCAGTACGTTTTCGTCATCAATAAAAATGTCTTGTGTGCCATTACCGTGGTGTACATCAAAGTCAGCAATCGCAATCCGCTTAATCCCTTTGCTTTGAGCGTACTTAACGGCAATTGCTAAGTTATTAAACACACAAAACCCAGATGACGAATCTTTATTAGCATGATGCCCTGGCGGGCGTACTGAGCAAAACGCAGCATCGAGTTTGTCGGCAAGTATTTCATCAACCGCTAACAACCCGGCACCTACTGCACGCTCAATCGCTTTAAACGAATCGGGGCACAACCACGTATCGCCGTCTAAATTAGCGAGCCCTTCGGTTGGTAGCGTGTTTTCTACGTGTTTAATGAGCGCTTCATCATGGGCTAATAAATAATGCTCACGCTCAGCCTTAGGCGCTTGTAGGTGTGTTAAGCCAACATCTACACCACTTGCAAGTAATCGGTCGGTAATTGCATCTAGGCGCTCTGGGCACTCGGGATGGTCATCTATCATTTTATGTTTACGGCAATGAGGATGAGAAATAACAGCGGTACGCATAAAAAGTCCCTTACAAGGTGTAAAAACTTAATATAACAAAGCCACCGACAGGTGGCTTTGCGACTTTGGTTTATATTGATATTTAGAGTATCGATACTTTAAATATCAAAGCTATTAGCTACTTTGCTTTTAAATGCAGGTTTCTAAAGTCAAAGCTAAAGTCGGTTACTTGTGTTGATACTGCGCGCATTTTAGCGCTGTTCACTCTATTTTTAGTACTCATATCAAAAGTAATAAACGCATCTGCTTCAAGCAGCTTTTCATCCCACTTAACTATAAATGTATTACCGGTGTAATGCTCAAGTGTGCCTTTTAAGCGCTTGGTATGCGTAAAATCAATATGCAATTTACTATCAAGCTGCTCAATAATTACATCGCCATACCAATCATCATGTAATGTACCGGTATAATTAATGTTTGGTAATTGCAGTTGGTAGTCAGCCGGGGCTTCTGGTTTTGCATTAGCGTATGCTTGCTGTTTGCCTTCAAAATGACTTTTAGCTAAATCCTCTACCCAGTCTTTATCTTCAAGCTCAAGCGCATCTTCAAGTACTTCATGGGTTACTGCCGAAAGTGCACCAAAAGCTTGTTGGTTAGATAAAATAACAATACCGAGCTTTTTCTCAGGCAATAAAGTAACTTGCGATACCATTCCTAAAATACCACCACCGTGACCTAACTTTTTAAAGCCGTGGTAGTCTTCAATACTCCAACCTAATCCATAACCTCTAAACTGCTGATGATACGACTCAAACGCGCTTTTAGACGCCATAGACGTAATATGTGGGTGCCACATTTGCGCTTGTTGCTTTTCGCTAAACAGTTGCTCACCACTTGGCATTTTACCGCCCGCTAATTGCGTGCGAAGCCACTGGCTCATATCGCTTACACTTGAGGCAATGGCACCTGCGCCTCTAAAGTCTTCGAGGTAATTCACAAAAAATGGATGAAGCGTGCCATCCATAGGAATATGACCTGTAGCCCAGTTTTTATTACTTTTTGGAATACGCGAAAACCCCGCGCGCGAGTTATCCATGTGTAGCGGCTGTAATATGTTTTTTTCGATATAATCATTCCAACTCATACCCGACACACGTGCAACCACCTCACCAGCGGTTACAAACATTAAGTTGTTATAAGCGTACTTACTGCGAAAACTGCTAGCCGGTTTTAAATACTGTAATCCCGCTAAAATTTCATCAACTGACTTGTCGGTACTTGGCCAAATCATTAAATCGCCCTGCCCAAGTCCGAGCCCACTGCGGTGACTTAATAAATCACGAATACGCATTTCGCGTGTTACGTATGAGTCGTATAATCTAAACTCTGGTAAATGATCAATTACGCGGTCATCCCAGCTTAATTTGCCTTCATCAACCAACTTAGCCAGTGCCGCTGTCGTAAATGCCTTGGTGTTTGAAGCAATACCAAACAAGGTGTCTTTGTTTACTTTTTTGTTGGTATCGAGATTAGTTACACCAAAACCTTTAGCAAATATCACTTTATCGTTTTCAACAATGGCGACTGCCATACCGGGTACGTCAAAACGTGCCATTGACGCTTTAATAACGTCGTCAATTTTGTTGGTATCGACTTGTGCCCAGCTACTAAACGTAGTGCCAGCTAATAATGCAATTGCGGCAAGTTTGGTTAATTTCATATCAATCCTATTTTATTATTTTTGATGAACTGCAAACTCAATGGCTGCGCGTTCTTGATTGGTATCGCTTTTTTGTGCGCGATTTAATATGGCATCACTGTATTCTTTTGGTACGCCCGCTTCAAGTGATCCGCGATGAACGTGTTTTATGTACCAATCGTATGGGAGTACATCGCTGTCGTGCGTATTAGCTATATAACAATGTGCGGTTAGAGTCTCACCGCTTAAAAGCGTTGGGGTTATATCTACGCAATCGTAACCCACGCCTTCTATACCATCTAAAATAGCTTTTTCATCTTCATTGAGCTCATAAATAACGCCGTAAACCAGCGCGTCTTCTTTATCGCTTGGGCAAATACTGCATTTACCTGAGCCATCTTTAAATAGCATATCAAAAGTAAGTTCGTAGCCTTTAAGTACCGCAGTTCCTACACGCTTTACATTGGGTAAGCGCGCTAGCAAACGATTAAATGACATATTAGAGCCAAACGAAAAATTATATAACGGCATTTTATCTCCTACTCTCTCATTAAAAATATAACTTAAATAACAACGCGAATAGCCAAAGCAATTAAAATTACACCTATACCTCTATCAAACCAGTAACCACTTTTTTGAAAAAAGCCGCGCACACTCGGTTTACAAAGCACTAACGATAACATTGAAAACCACGCCCAAGTAGCCAATGCCATGTACACGCCGTAGCCGACCTGTATGCTAGTAGGTGTTGTTGGGCTAATCACGAGTGTAAATAACGACATAAAAAACAATGTGGCTTTTGGGTTTAATGCATTGGTGAAAAAGCCGCGTCTAAAGGCCAGCCAAACAGATTCTTCGGCTACCGTTTTTGTTTCTATATTATCTTGATTACTTGCTGGAGGTTTTGCAGCTCTGAGTGCTTGTACGCCTAAATAAGCTAAATATGCACCGGCAAGATACTTAAGCGCCATAAATAAACTAGGCGATTGCGTTAAAATAAGCGCCACACCTAAAACGCAATAGCCAACGTGCAGTAAAATAGCAGCGCCAACACCGGCGCTTGTCCACAGTGCATTGCGTCTACCTTGTTGCACACTTTGCTTAAGTACTACGGCAAAGTCAGGCCCTGGGCTTGCTACTGCAAAAAAATGAGCAATAACAATCAGTAAAAATTCATCTAAGTATTCCACGCAGATCCTTGCTAGTTTGGTGAATAAGCTAATAACAGCGGATTAGCCGAGTTATTTACCAATGCTTTAATTTCTTTTTGCGCTTTTTTAAACTGACCGCGCAAATGCGGCTTTAAATGCTTTTTAGAGTCTTTATCGTTTTTAAAGTAACTAATAAGAGCATGCATAAATACCGTGTGCGTTTCACTTAACTTAGCTTCACGATTAGCGTATGGGTTATAACAAGAGCCACACCCCCCTTTAAACTGATACACCGTGTTGCTCATCATTACACCAAACCCTAAAAAGCAGGCAAGCGCATCGGCAGCTTGTGGTAAATAATCTTTACCCCCAGGTGGTAATACACCAACATGATGAATAAGTATGGTGGCCAGTGTACCCGCATAACTTGCTACTAAATCTTGTGGCTGATTTATCTGATTTGGATTAAAAGAAATATTAATCGTATGGCTTGGCGGCACAATTAAATGACTACCTTCGCCACGTATTTGTTCACTAAATTCAAAATGCGGAAAAACCTGCGGTTGTAATTGCTGAGGTGCAACTAATTGAATAGGCCATGCATTCATACCCGCGTAATTAGTAACGCGGGTAAAAACGTTGGTCGCCATTTCTTCAATGCTCGATACCGAGTCAGGAAAAAACGTGGCTGTAGGTAGTATTATTTGAGTGTGCTTAGTAAAAAATTCAGCCTCAAAATTTTCTACAGCCCAAATAAATGTATCAATAAGCCATTGCTGTTCTTGCTGCTCTAATAATGGCTTTGATTTAAATAAAGCTAACATAGTGTGCTCTTTTAGGTTTCAGTTTAAGTGCTAGTTTAAGTGTTATTTTAGGTGCTGCTTTAGTCTTTTTGTGTAAGTGCCCAGTCCCACGCTTGAGTATTATATAGCGGCACTGTTGATAGCGCATGGTGGTGACTACCACTAGATTCTTTAGTTGAGTACGATAAATATAATAAGGTACGATTTTTAGCATCGTAAATACGGCGCACTTTTAGTGATTTAAACAAAATACTCTTAGATGATTTAAATATCACCTCGCCCGACTTGCTACGGTCTATTTTTTGTAGCTGCTGCGCTGTAATAGGCCCCGTTTGACGACATGCAATAGACATATCAGAGGGATCTGAAAAGTCCAAATTAGCCTCTATATGACTAATATGACAAGTAACGCCTTTGAGGATTGGATCTTGCTGCGAATTAACCACAACATCTTTAGTTGTAAATAACCCAAGGCTTACCGACGCAACATCATCAGAGCAAGCACTTAACGTAACAACTGCACCTGCAAGTAACGCTAAACGTTTAAATTTTTGTGGTAATTTCATACTTATCCTTAATCAATATATAGGTAACTTAGTAGCTAAGTTACTAAGCGAAGGTTCACCTGTTTGTTTTTATACTAACATCAAAAATAAATACGACTAAATTAGTTTAAAGTAAACATTTTAATGTCGTGAGGGGTTAGCGAGTATCGACGTATTTGCTACAATAAGGCTCTCGTCGCAAGTAGTAACTCATAATAGGAAACGCTGTAATGCCGCATATTATTATTGAACACTCAGAAGATCTCCCTGTATTACCACAAGTTCTCGTAGAAAAAATTCACAACACCGCCTTCCAAAGTAACTTATTTGAATTAGAAACCATAAAAACGCGCGCTATTGCTTATCAGCAATATCAACTTGGCGCAGGAAAATCAGGGTTTATACATATTGCGGTACATATATTGGCTGGGCGCTCAATTGAGCAAAAGCAAATGCTAAGCGAACTGCTACTTTCGTGCTTAAAAACGTATTGTCGCGATTCAGATAGCTTAAGTGTAAACATTTACGATATTGAGCATGAGATATACCGTAAAAATTAGTTAACTCTTGTAGTTTTGAGCAATAAAAGTAAACACTAATAACATAAAGCCCCGATTGGGGCTTTTTTGTATTCTTAAATTAGATGCTGCTGACTGTCATTTATAGCGCGGAGCATACATAGCATCTGATCTAACGCTGAAATTTAATAATGTATTTGCACTCTTTCTAATTTAAGAAAGCTTAGCTTAATCTATGGATTAACTTTATTTAGATTACTTTTTATTATTAGGGGTACTAAAGAATAATAAATAACACGAAATTAAATTCATGTAGTTTTGAATAATTTGAGTAGGTATTTACTTGGAAAGTTTGTAAAAGTGGTGGCCCCTCCCAGACTCGAACTGGGGACCTAACGATTATGAGTCGAAGAAGAAAAGCATTTACCCGCATTGATTGAACCTCAGAAACCCCCATAAATACTAGCCTTCAGCACAACAATCACATATGGCGCATTGTTTCATATTGATGTATATTTACTCAAAACAGATCCGCAGCCGTTCCGTGAGCGATCCGCAAAGATAAAAAGCCCTAACTATGCGCCAACACAGCTAGGGCTACCAGAAGAACCATAAGGAGGTTCAAATGGCTAAAGTAAATACTAACACTAATAAGGTAAATTTTACCGCTGACCGAGTACGCAGCTTTAAATGTGCCGATGATAAAAAAGAGTCCTTTCTATGGGATAGTGGTTGCACAGGGTTAGGCATAAGAGCTTACTCATCTGGTAAAAAAACATATATATTCCAAGCGTCAATAAATGGCAAGACAAAAAGAGCTGTAATTGGTCCTGTCGATAGCTTTGATATAAACGAAGCCAGAGATAAAGCGAACGAATATCAAAAAAATGCTAAAAACTTTATCAGCCCAACCAAAGTTAAACGAGAAAAAGCAGCTATAGAGTTAGCCGAAGAACAAGAAGAATTACGCGGCATTATCAAGTTAAAACAAGTATGGCTTGAATATATAGAATCGAACAAAAGTCGATGGGGCGAAAAGCACTATAAAGACCACCTAAAAGCAATACAAGAGCCTAATCAGCCTTGGGCTAGGGGCAAAGGTCGATTAACTAAAGCTGGTTGTTTATATCCATTAATAGACACAAAGTTGAAAGACCTAACACCTAAAAAGATTGAATCTTGGTTGCAAAAAGAAAACGAGACACGCGCAGGAGTTGCCGCGCAAACTTACCGCTTACTATTTGCCTGTTTAAGTTGGTGTACCGAACAAGAGCAATACACTGGTTTAATTGATGTAGCAAAACTAAAAACAAAAGACGTAAAAAAAACAGTCGTTAAACTGAGCGCACGAACCGACAGCTTACAAAAAGAACAGTTACCCGCTTTTTTTAAATATGTAAGACAAATACAAAACCCCATTATTTCAGCGTTTGTGCAAACACTACTCTTAACGGGTGCGCGAAGAAATGAGCTAGTGGGCCTTAAATGGACCGAACTAGATTTACAGTGGAATAGTATGACCATACGCGATAAAGCCACCAGCAGCGGCTCTGACGCAGGTTATAGAGTAATTCCCTTAACGCCTTATGTAGCTAGTTTGCTTGTTAACCTACCCCGTAGAAACGAATGGGTTTTCTCTACCCCTACTGGCACAACAGGCAAATTAACAGACCCTAGAAAAAGCGTAGAACCTGCCCTATCAGCCGCTGGTCTTGAGGGATTAACGCTACACGGTTTAAGACGCAGCTTTTCAAATCTTAGTGAATGGGTAGAAATTCCAACGGGCGTTGTTGCTCAAATCATGGGCCACAAACCCAGTGCCACCGCTGAAAAGCATTACAAACAAAGGCCGCTCGATTTATTAAGGAAGTGGCACACAACGTTAGAAGCTTGGATATTAAAGCAAGCTTGTGTAGCTATGCCTGCGATCAATGAGCAGCGCTTAACAGTGGTTGGAGGTGGACTATGATGGTTTCAAAAAGAATTGAGTGCATCAAGCTATACCAAGTAAAAGAGTTTTCTTTTTTGCATGTGAAATATGAGAAAGAAAACGTAGAGGAAAGTTATAGAGCTTTTTACTTTGTAGAATTAGCTTTTAAAGAGTACCAACTCTTTGGCGACGACTATAAATTATTAAAGGCTGTTGAGTTTGGTGTAAAGGAGTTACTTTTTGAAAATTATCGCGAAGATTTTCTAGACTATATAACCCGAAAAGAAGCTAAAGGACAAGTAGGAAAATCAAAAGAATCTGACGCCAACATATTGTTTTCTCGTGATTTCATCTGGAGAAAAGTACACTACTACCTTGGGCAAGGAATTAAATTACACGCTACTAATGGAGCATTAGTTCTAGCTGGCGAGGATTATGGTTCGATAGGTAGAACCACAGCAAAAACACGCTACAAGGAGGCCGCAGAACTTCTTGAACGAGCAGCAAATGACAAAAGTTCACCCAATGTATTACGTTTAATCAAAGACGTATATTTCAGAAGAGGACGCATTGATAAAGTAAAGGAAATAATTAATGCGGCAATAGTAAATAAGAAAGGAAAAGAGTACGGAATTACGCTTGCCTGCCAAGAGCTAAAAATTAAAAGAAGCGAGTGTTTGAAGTTCTATGAAGCTAATGGTCAATAAAACCCAAATTTAATTGACCATCAACAACTATCCATCCCCTCTATATTAGACCCATATTAAACAACACAAGCAGAAAGATATGGCTACAAATATAGTAACAAACCAAAGAATAACCACAGAACAGCTTGGCTATGCTGTACACACGAAACCCAACAGCATTAGAACGCGCCTATGTAAAACAGGCAGCTTTTACGGCATTAAACCAATCAAACTCCCATCAGGCCGTTTATTATGGCCTGCCGAAGCTGTGCAAGCTTTATTAACTGGTAAGGGAGTTTAATCATGGCTAAACGCGCCCTATCAGCTACAAACCAACAAGTTCAAGTTGCAAAGTATATAAATAATCATGGTTCTATTAACCGCTATGAAGCTGATGCTATCGGTATCTGTCATTTAGCCCCACGTATCAATGCTCTTAAGCGTCGGGGCATTAATTTTCATTGGATTAATCAAATAATAATAGACTCGAACGATTTTGAACATAAAGGCATAAGACGTTACTGGTTTGATTATGAAAAAATGACGAAAGAACAAATAGAAACGCTTACTAAGTTACTTGGGAAGTCCTAGAACGCATAGCTAAACACTATACGAACTAAGACTAATAACCACAGCTGGTGGGGAAGTTTGGCGACCTAGCCACCAGCTAATTAAGAGTAACTTATTCATGCTTAATATTCATTTTTTTTACTGTCTGAATTTTATTTTTTGCTTTATAAAAGTTTGGCGGTTTTGTCTTTACTCACACTTGGCGGTTTTGTCTTGGCGGTTTTGTCCGTGGGTTATTGCTTTAAGCCCAGCAGTGGCAATATGTGCATTGTTATTAGGTAGTGCAATTTCAGACGGTCGTTTATATTATCCCTTTAAAAGTACCTGTTAGTTTATGCAAAAACATAATCGTAAAAATACAACAGGTCGAAAACACATTTCAAAATCCAATACTGTTTCCCATCGAGGTGAGTTAATACCTGTTAATGCTGGTGGTTCGGGTTGCTACCCTTACATGCTTAAAAAATCATTTGAACAATTTGATATAGGCTTGGATAAATGGAAACGGCAAGTATTTGTCATGGTTGAATTGCACCAATCCGAACCGACCGATGACAATAAACGAATGACGCTATTTAGAAAGCGATTGATGACACGTATTACCGCGCATTATGGCATTACTGAAATCGGCTATTGTTGGGTAAGGGAGTTAGAAAACGCCAAGGCACAGCATTATCATGTCGCATTATGGCTTGATGGTGACTTGGTGAAAACATCACACTACATTTGTAAAATTGCCAAGCAGGTGTGGGAAGATATGGGCGGGTTTTATTCCAAAAATAGAAGAAGCTATATCTATGTAGATTCGCCAGAGGAAAGGCTTAATGCCTTACATTGGTTATCTTACTTGGCAAAAGGCCGAGGCAAGGGCTATAAAAGCACTCAAACTAAGGACTACAGCACAAGTAGGCTCAATAAACCTAAAAGCTAAATACTGTACTTGTAGTTGATGGTTATTCACTCGTAGTTTAATAAGTCTGTTTATTGTCAAAAATTGACTTTGCTACTGTTAAGGGCTGTTAACATTTATAGGGTTTTCTGACTCCATAAAAAGCTAAGTTTTCCTAGTACTAGAACCTCATAAAACCTGAGGAGCTTAGCAAAACTCAACTTTTAGAATCTGTCAAAACCTATCAAAACCTAACATTTAAAAATGTAGCGTGATTGCTTATTCCTAAATTACGGTAAACATAAACAGTTTGGCTATTTTCTTTGATTAATATTCGGAGGGGTATGTGTAAGGCTAAAGTGATTTATGTAAAATTATCGGTCGGAGGTATTATCTCAAATCCGATCCGCTATCGTTCCGTGAATTAAATTATTTTATTTTGTTAGTAGGTATTCACTTGGAAAGCTTTGAAAAGTGGTGGCCCCTCCCAGACTCGAACTGGGGACCTAACGATTATGAGTCGTGTGCTCTAACCAACTGAGCTAAGGGGCCAACTTTTATATAACTGCAAAACAGTTAATTTTTGAAGCGTTCAGTCACAGAGCGACTAAAGCGGGTTGCAGTATAAAAACTTTTTAGGTGCTTGTCACTACCAAACACCTTTATTTTAACAATCAGTAAGCTAACTGCTTAAATAGTAATCTTTTAGGTGGGTATAAACGTAAAATGTAAGATATTTCCCATGACATTCACTGCATTAAATTATAAAAACCTTCCACCCACATCAGTCTTTTATATTTACCGCTCTACTTTTTAAGTAAAGCTAACATATATGTGTAGGCATACAAGGCTGTAAAAAATATGCTTGGGGCTACTGTAAGTGCCAAATTAGGTGTCTGATTAATTACATTCACCAGAATTACTAAGCTCGATTGAACAGTAATCGGAATTACAGGCGCAAAAAGTACGCCTGCTATTTTTTTGTTGTTTAAATACGAGGCGCTGGAGTTAATTGCATTATTAAAGCTTTGTCGTATTGCTACGTTTTGTGGTGTTTTAGAGAGAAACATACAAATAATAGGAGTTACAAACGCAAGCGTTACATAACTCGACTTATACTTGTTGACGACCTTTTCTAAAATAAAAGTAAAAAACAGCGTTACAAATCCACTATACAAGCCTTGCACTAATGCAACTTGGAGCGTGATCGATTTTACAATATCTGCCGAACTGTTTGCCCAGTAGGCCCAACTAAAATAAAAAATGAATGACACAACACCTTACAATATAAACCGAATGTTCAATTTACTACCTCTGTATATATAAAGCGCTATTTAATAATATCAATACAAATCATGATAATGCTATTACTAGATAATAAGGTAATTAATTGCAGATGCACAAAGAAACGAGCATTAAACACCTGCTAAACAGGAGCTCTCCAAAATTAGTTCTTTAGTGTGGTAGACGGTAATTGGGATTTTTTAGTACAGAATAGATGTAGTGCGGAATAATACTAGAAGTAAGTTAAAATTAATATTGTGAGCCGATTAGCACTGAGAATATTCGCTTAGCTAAACCTCAGTTATCGGCTTACACAATATATAATGTATCATTATTTTTTCGCAATAATGTAAATTGCATGTATTAACCCTGGGAAATAACCTAGCAGTGTTAATAAAATATTTAACCAAAAATGCATACCTAAGCCAACTTGCAAAAATACACCTACTGGCGGTAATAAAACCGAAAATATTATACGGATAATATCCATAACCAAACTCCATTTAAATTAAGCATTAAAAAGGGGTAAAGCCCAGTTTTACTGGGCCTTAGCTATACTGTATTATTCAGCAACAATAGTTAACTTATCAACTACGTCACGAACATCTTCAGCATTTTTGGCAATTTTAACTGCTAACTGTTTTTCAGCATCAGACTTTACAGAACCATTCAAAGTTACTATACCGTTGTCTGTATCAACATCGATGCCTGTACCACCAACTTCTGAATTAAATAGAAAGCGAGTTGTGATTACAGTAGTGATTTTAGCGTCCGTTAGGTCATTATCATCATCCATCATATCTTTGTCTGTATCCTTTGCACCCATTTGATTAACAACAGTAAGGCTGTTTTCAACATCAGATACGCCATCTAGGCTAAGTATTAGCTCTTCTGCAAGCTCTTTATCAAGCTCGCTATTAACTTTACCTGTAAGTACTACCTTGCCATTTTTTACATCAGTGTTAATGTCAAAGTTGTTTAGATTAGTGTTCATAAGAAGAACTGTTTCTGCCTTACCATCAATCCAAGCATCTTTACTTTCGTTTTCCCAGCTGTTCGCTTGGGCACCCATAGCCGTAGTACCAAGAACTAAAGCTGCGATAATAGATTTGTTAAATGTTTTCATAATCTTTCTCCTTTTGATTAAAGACACTTTAACTTATGCGAGCTTTAGGCCAAGTTTATTTATCCTTAAAATTCAATTGCTTGGGTTGTTTTCATGATAAAGCTTTAACTATAGCTGTGTAACTATTTACAGGCTACTCGGTAAAACTTTCTCAAATAGTGAAAATAGCTAGATAATTGCTCTTTTGGTTAATCTATCGTTAATATAACAAAGAAAAAAACACCATTAAAAAATAACCAATTGATAATTAAAGTAATTATATTTGGTACGCGGTTTGCAATTAAACATTAAGATAAGTATCAATAGTAAATATAATAAGGAATATCTCATGTCTGTAAAAGTTGAAGACCGTCCGATAGAGCAAGTACGCGAACAGGTGATTGATCAATTAATTTATAATTACAGTCATGGGGTTATTTCAGTTGATGCATTTGAGAGACGTTTAGATGACGCGATGGATGCATCTAACAACGAAGCTCTTTTAGCCTTAGTAGAGGATTTAACACTTAATACAGACCAGCAATATAAAGCAGAAAAACAGTCGCAATTTTCTCCACACTATAGTGCACAACAAAACAGTGATGATGACTTTACACTACGCAGTATTTTAGGCTCTAACGAGCGCAGCGGGCAGTGGGTAGTACCAAAAAACATTTATCTCAGTAATTTTATGGGATCGGTGGTGCTAGATTTTACTGATGCCATTTTTGCGCATCAAAATGTAACTATTCACGTTAACTGTATTTTTGGTAGCGATGAAATATATGTACCAGAACATGTAAACGTAGTCTCTAAAATGTTTTGTATATTAAGCAGCCTTGAAAATAAATCGGTATCACTTAACAAGCGCCAAGGTCCTACTATTCATATTGAAGGTAAAGCGGTAATGGGCTCTGTCGAAATAAAAATAAAACGGACTATTAAAGAAAAGTTTATGAGTTTTGCTAATGAGCTAAAAACACAATTAGGCGCTGGAAATAATCGTTCATAAAGCTTGCTTAAGCACCGCTCTTTGCGGTGCTTAACCTGTTATAAATCGTTATTTCGCTCGCTTGGTATATCACTTAAATACTCTACAAATTCCACCTCAAACCCAGCGGGATCAATAAAGTAAACATTTTTTCTGAAAGGATTCTCACTACCTTGCTTACTTATCCGAAAACCCGCTTTATTTAAGCGTATCACTACCTCATTTAAGTTATTAGTCACATAAGCAAAGTGTGCAAAACCAACTTGATGGCCCGATAAGTTTCTGTTTTCACCTTCACCATGGTCGCTTATCGCAATGTAATGCGTGTCATCTCCAAAGTGTACCCAGCGTCTTGGTTTTCCGTGCCAATCACCTCTACCCTCACTTCTGATTGACCAATGCGGAAATACAGCGCGATAAAATTTAAGCATACTATCTATATCACTCGCGACTAAGTTTACATGCTCTAAATACATAATGTTGTCCTATCAATTAAGTAAACAGCACGATAAAACCTCAAGCTAGCTTTAGGTAAAGTGTTATTTAAAATTAATTCGATTTAATTAGGGCCTGTGACTTAATTATTATCTTGAAAAAATATATACACTTTTTAATCTTGTATAAAAAACAAACATAAGTATTTAGGGTTTATTGTTTACTTTATGTCAAAAGTCGCTAAAATATGCCGGCTGAAATATATAAACGTTCTTTTACAACCCAAAGGTAATACCATGCATCCAATGTTAAACATTGCGGTTCGCGCTGCGCGCAACGCAGGCAAAATTTTACTTCGCGCAAGTGAAGATTTATCAAAAGTTGAAGTGCAACAAAAAGGCGCTAACGACTTAGTAACTAACATTGATAAAGAAGCCGAAGCCGTAATTCGTGACACTATTTTACAGTCTTACCCTACTCACTCTATTGTTGGTGAAGAACTAGGTGAGCATAAAGGCAAGGATGATGATTACCAATGGATTGTAGATCCTATCGATGGAACAACTAACTTCATCAAAGGCATCCCTCATTACGCGGTTTCTATCGCACTTAAAGTTAAAGGTCGTTTAGACCAAGCTGTTATTTATGATCCAATTCGTGGTGAGCTTTTCACTGCTTCTCGCGGTCAAGGCACTCAGTTAAACAGCAAACGTCTACGTGTTAGCAAAACTACAGTTCTTGCAGGCACTGTACTTGCTACAGGTTTTCCTTTCAAAAACAAAAACCACATGGATGCATACACAGAAGCGTTTAAAGCACTGTTTGTACACACTGCAGACATTCGCCGTGCAGGTTGTTCTGCTTTAGATATGGCATACGTTGCCGCTGGCCGTGTTGATGGATTTTTTGAAATCGGCTTAAAACCTTGGAACTCTGCTGCAGGCGAACTTATGGTTAAAGAAGCGGGCGGTATGGTTGTAGATTTCGCTGGTGGTAATAACTATAACCACAGCGGCAATATCATCTGTGGCTCACCAAAACTGACTCAAGCAATTGTTCGCGAAATTCGTCCAGTATTACCTGAGTCGTTACTTCGCTAATAAATAGCATGATGAAAAAAAGGAGCCTAGGCTCCTTTTTTTGTGCCTAAAAATAAGGGTTATCGAGCTTAATTTCAACCGTTTTGCCTTTTGTATAAGGTAGGGTATTTAAACCCTTTGCGAAGTATTCATTAAATAATGCGTCAAACTCACCGTTTTCTTGCATTTTTATCAAGCCCTCTTCAACTGCCTTCGCCAATTCAGGTTTACTCTTTGTCACAAAGTAATAAATACCGGTTGGATAACTTATGTATAAATTAGGCACGATTACTAAATTACTTTGTTTGTTTTCAATAAGCTCAGAGTTAACCTCAATAAACGAGCGAGGAAAGTAATCTATTCGCCCTCGGCTCGTTAAAGTGAACATGGCTTGGTAGTTAGTAAGCGGCCTTACATGTAATCCGTTATACGACATGATTCTTGTATCTGGCCAGTTATGGCCTTGTACTGCTGAAAACTCTCCTAGCTGCTCAAGAGTTTTTACGTTTTTAAAACGTGCTACATTTTGTTTATTAGTGAGTAAAGCCCGCTTTCCTATGTAACCTTTAAATAGCGGTATTTTAATAGCTAAGGCAAGCGCCTCTCGCTCTGGGCTGCTCATACTCCAATACATATCCAATTCGCTATCATCTAGGTTTATTAACTTACGCTTTTGCAGATCTGATATGGGGATCATTCGGATAACACCGGGGTAGTTTACGCTTTCCAGTGCACGTACCAGTAACTCATTGAGATACTCTTCTCGGGCATTTTGGGTATCTTGCTTTTGAGCTACATTAATTATTTGCTCTTCCGCCATAAGTGCAAAACTTATAAACAGACTTAACACACTAATAGAAAGTTTTATTGGCAACATAATAATTACCTACTTTATTTAAATTACCTATTTATTGGCTGAAAGGATAAGCGCTTCAAGAGCCCCCTTTGAGCATATAAATAAATAGATAACTTTAGCGATAACGCTTGGTTTATTTTAGCTTCAGTGGCCTGTGCCTTAACCTGCAGCGATTTGTACATTATTGCAAAAAGGCCCTACCAATTCATACTACAAAGTTAGCACTGTTTTCGTAAGCTTGCACTGTTATACTCGCTAATGAAAACTTAGACGCCTGAATAATTAATAAATTGCAGATATAAAAAAACCGCTCATAAGAACGGTTTTTATTAAGTACAAACCCAATTACGGCATAGCGTCTTGGTCAGCACCTTCTTTTTCTATTACTTCTGGTATTAAATCTTCTTTGCTTACGCCCATTGCTATGGCAACAGAGCTGGCAACATAAATAGAAGAATAAGTACCAATAAACACACCAAATAGCAATGCAGTTGCAAAGCCATGAATGGTTTGTCCGCCCCATGCAAACAAAGCAATCAATACTAAAATAGTCGTGATTGAAGTTACAAGTGTACGGTTAAGTGTTTGCGTAAGTGAAATATCGATTATTTCGATAGTGTCGTCAATGCGTACCTTACGGAAATTTTCACGAATACGGTCAGATACAACAATCGTATCGTTGAGCGAGTAACCTATTACCGCAAGAATTGCCGCTAATATTGTTAAATCAAACTCCAAACCTAATACCGAAAACAAGCCCACAGTAATAATAACGTCGTGTATTAATGCACCTACCGCGCCCACAGCAAAACGCCATTCAAAACGAAACGCAACGTAGATTAAGATACAAATAAGTGCAGTTAACATGGCAAGGCCACCCTGCTCTTTTAAGTCTTCACCTACACTTGGGCCTACAAACTCAATACGGCGCATTACTACGCTGTCGTCTGCTTTTTTAAGCGCATCAATTACTTGGTTACCAATCACTTCAGCTTTAACATCACTACCGCGTGGTGCTAAACGAACTAAAATCTCTTGGCTAGAACCAAATAATTGTACCGATGCATCAGCAAAACCATTATCAGCTAGCGCTGCACGTACTTTTTTAAGGTCTGCTGGCTGTGAAAAACCAACTTCTACCGCAGTACCGCCGGTAAAATCTAAACCAAAATTTAGACCTTTGACAAAAACTGATGCAAACGACGCTAAAATTAATAACGTCGAAAAACCCATAGCCACTTTACGAAGAGACATGAAACGAAGGGTTCTACTACCCAAACTTAAAATTTGCATGTCAGCTCCTTAAATCGAAAGTTTATCAATACGTTTACCACCAACGAACAAGTTGATTACCGCACGGGTACCAACAATGGCTGTAAACATTGAAGTTAAAATACCAATCGCAAGTGTTACTGCAAAGCCAGCTATTGGGCCGGTACCTACTGCAAACAGTATAATGGCAGCAATTAGCGTGGTGATGTTGGCATCAAATATGGTGCTAAATGCGCTATCGTAACCAAAGTGAATGGCTTGTTGAGGGCTACGGCCATCGGCCAGCTCTTCACGAATACGTTCAAAAATAAGTACGTTAGCATCAACCGCCATACCTACCGTTAATACAATACCAGCAATACCAGGTAGCGTAAGTGTAGCGCCCGGAATTAAAGACATAACACCTACAATTAGTACTAAGTTAGCCGCAAGCGCAAGGTTTGCAACCATACCAAAGCCTTTGTAGTACACAAGCATAAACACAAGTACAAACGCAAAACCAAGTGCAACCGCAGTCATACCCGCTTCAATGTTTTCTTGGCCTAAGCTTGGACCTACTGTGCGTTCTTCAACAATTTGAATTGGCGCTACTAGCGCACCTGCACGAAGAAGCAAACTTAAATTATGTGCTTCAGCTGGGTTGTCGATGCCTGTAATACGGAACGAGCGATCAAGACGTGCTTGAATCGTTGCTACGTTAATTACTTCTTCTACCTTAATAGGTGGAAGCGCTTTACCGTCTGCATCTTTTTTACCTGATGGCTTGTACTCAATAAATACCGTTGCCATACGTTTGCCAATAGCACGTTTGGTAAAGGCATTCATTTTTGCCCCACCTTTGCTATCAAGCGTAATACTTACTTGCGGGCGTTGGTATTCATCTGCACCAGATTGCGCACCAGTAATATGGCTGCCTTCTAGGATGATGCGTTTTTTAAGTACAACAGGGTAACCGTCGCGGCTCATGATCATTTCAGTACCCGCTGGGATACGACCTTGAGCAGCAGCACTTGCATCAGCATTTTCGTCTACTTCACGAAATTCAAGCGTTGCTGTAGCGCCTAAAATCTCTTTAGCACGAGCTGTGTCTTGAATACCTGGTAGTTGAACAATAATACGCTCAGCGCCTTGGCGTTGTACGTTAGGTTCTGCAACACCGATTTGGTTGATACGGTTACGAATAATCGTTTCATTTTGCTTGATAGCGTAGTCACGAATTTCTTTGAGTTTTTGCTCACTCATTGTCGCAAAAAATGCTTTATCATTACTGCTGTCATCAATATAGACATTCAGCGGGTAGCGAGTTTCTAAGAAGCTCTCTGCTGCATTTTTGTCTGCTTCGGTACGCATTTCTACACGCATACGATCAGAGCCGGCTACGCGGCGAACACTACGGTAGCGTAGTTTTTCTTCGCGTAAATCGCTACGAAAATCTTGTTCCATTTGCTCAAGCTGGTTATCAACCGCTGTTGCCATGTCGATTTCCATGGTGAAATGTACGCCACCACTTAAATCAAGACCTAGCTTCATAGGGTCACCACCAACCGCTTTTAACCAAGCTGGTTGAGCAGGTGCCATATTAATAGCAGAAATATAATCATCGCTCAGCAAATCACGCAGTAAGTCATGCGCTTTAAGCTGTTCTTCAACATTTTTTAAACGAACTAAAATTTGCCCATCTTCAAGTATTGTTGATTTAGCGGTTACATTATTTTTTTCAAGGATTGCGTTTACTTTGTCTACAACACTGAGATCTACATCAGCGCCTTTAGCACCTGAAACTTGTATAGCCGGATCACGACCATACAAGTTTGGAGAGGCATATAAAAGGCCAATGGCTACCACAGCTAAAACAAGTAAATACTTCCAAACTGGAAACTTGTTTAACACGGGGTCGTCCTTATTATTTTTATAGCGACTTCATTGTGCCTTTTGGCAATACTGCAGAGACAGATGATTTTTGTACTGTTACTTCTGCTTGCTCGTTTAAAGAGATAACGATGAAATCTTTCTCTTCAGAAATTTTCACAATTTTACCCACTAAACCGCCTTGGGTAAGTACTTCATCGCCTTTAGCCATCATACTCATTAAGCTTTTGTGCTCTTTAACGCGCTTAGCTTGTGGGCGATAAATCAAAAAGTAAAAAACTAAACCAAAAATAGCTAACATAATTAGCATTTGCATAGTTCCGCCGCCCGCCGCTGCTGCGCCTGTACTTGCTTGTGCATTTGAAATAAATAAACTCATGATACTTCCTCTTTAATTTTAAAGTTTAATTTTTTATATCTGCTAGCTCTGGCACATCTTGGCCTCGGCGAGCATAAAAATCTTGTACAAATTCTTCTAATTTACCTTCGCTAATTGCATTACGCAAACCTTCCATAACACGTTGATAGTAACGTAAGTTATGAATTGTGTTTAGTCGTGCACCTAAAATTTCGTTACATTTATCAAGGTGATGCAAATAAGCGCGTGAATAGTTTCCACACGTATGGCAATCACACTCAGGGTCAAGTGGCCCTGTGTCTGTTTTATGTACTGCGTTACGTATTTTAACTACACCGGTGGTAATAAATAAATGGCCGTTACGCGCATTACGTGTTGGCATAACACAGTCAAACATATCAATACCACGGCGAACCGACTCAACTAAATCCTCTGGCTTGCCTACACCCATAAGGTAACGTGGTTTGTCTTCTGGCATTTTAAACGCACAATGATCAAGAATATTCATCATTTCGTTTTTAGGCTCGCCTACTGATAGACCACCTAATGCATAGCCATCAAAGCCAATTTCTTCTAAGCCTGCTTGCGATTGTGCACGTAATTCTGGGTACATACCACCTTGAATAATACCAAACAAAGCAGATGGATTGTCGCCATGCCCTTCTTTTGAGCGCTTAGCCCAACGAAGAGATAACTCCATAGAATCTTTAGCTTCTTTTTCAGTTGCTGGATATGGCGTACACTCGTCAAAAATCATAACAATATCTGAGCCTAAGTCGCGCTGTACTTCCATCGACTTTTCAGGCGACATCATAATTTCATCACCATTTACTGGAGATTGAAATAACACGCCTTCTTCAGTGATTTTACGCATTGCGCCTAAGCTAAATACTTGAAAACCGCCTGAGTCAGTTAAAATTGGGAAATCCCAATTCATAAAGTCGTGTAAATCACCATGTTGCTTAATAATTTCAGTACCTGGACGAAGCATTAAATGAAAGGTATTACCTAAACATATTTGCGCACCAGTGGCTTTTACTTCATCTGGCGTCATACCTTTTACAGTACCGTAAGTACCAACAGGCATAAATGCAGGTGTTTCTATTACACCACGGTCAAAAATCAAGCGGCCGCGGCGCGCTTTTCCGTCAGTACAATCTAATTCAAATTTCATATCATCCTCAATGTCAGAAAAACAGTCCAACAAGCTATAATTTAACCGCTCGATTCTACCCTTTTTGCCTCATTAATACTATTAGCTGCGATAAATTCAGTTTTGCTTATTACGTAAACAAAAATCCCAGCTTTGTCGCTGGGATTTTCTGTATTATTTACTGAGTAATAAATAATAAGCTGTTACTTGCGTGTTAAAAACATCGCATCACCGTAACTAAAAAAGCGGTACTGTTGGTCAATTGCCGTATTATATGCACCCATAATATTGTCTTGTCCGCTAAAAGCGCTGACTAACATTATTAGAGTTGATTCTGGTAAGTGAAAATTAGTGACCATGGCATCCACAACATTAAACTGATAGCCCGGGTAAATAAATATATCAGTATCACCAAAATACGTATCTAATTTGCCGCCATGAACTTTAGCTGCCGATTCTAATGAACGCACTGAAGTTGTACCAACCGCAATTACGCGCCCGCCATTTGCTTTGGTTTGTGCAACGGCTTGCACTACGTCATCAGGCACCTCAATGTACTCTGAATGCATTATATGCTCATCAACACTATCTACTCGTACTGGCTGAAAAGTACCAGCACCTACGTGCAACGTAACAAAAGCCATGTTTACACCTTTTTCTTTCAGTGCATTCATTAGCTTATCGTCAAAATGTAAGCCCGCTGTTGGCGCAGCAACTGCACCTGGCTTTTCGCCATAAACAGTTTGATAACGCTCACGGTCAGCTTCGGTATCTGGTCGGTCAATATAAGGAGGCAGTGGCATGTGGCCAATATCATTAAGTATATCTAGCACGTTTTGGCTATGATCAAATTCAAGCTCAAATAAGGTATCATGGCGCGAAACCATTATTGCCTTGGCTTTGCCTTCAAGAATAACTTCGTTACCAACCTTGAGTGATTTACTCGCGCGAACATGTGCTAGCACTCGATGTTCATCAAGCACTCGCTCTACAAGCACTTCAACTTTGCCGCCAGAGGCTTTTTGACCAAACATACGTGCTGGGATCACTCGGGTATTATTAAATACGAGTAAGTCGCCTTCATTAACTAAATCAAGCACGTCACTAAACACTTTATGTTCAATGTTGCCACTAGGGCCATCTAAAGTAAGTAAACGGCTGCTGGTTCTATCCGCTTTAGGAAAACGAGCTATTAATTCATCAGGTAAGTCAAAGCTAAAGTCAGCCACGCGCATAATTAGTAATCCACATCATTTAAAATCGCGCCAAGTGTATATGTATCGGGTATTAAGCTCAAGAATTCAGCCAAACTTATAATATCTTGTTTGCGTGTTTATCATTAAATTTTCTTGTTCTTATGGTTAAATATCATTATTCTTGTTCGGCTGAATTATTATAAGTTTCATTAGGGGTGTTCAACACGTGCCAAACCAGCTTAAATTGCTAATATTAAACGCAAGTAGTGCTGAACGTCGCGCGATTAAGGCCACTTTAGATAGCTTAAATGTATTTACCTTTATTGATGCGCAAGATAGCCAACAAGCTTTAAAGCTTTTAAAACAACACCCTGTTGATATTATAATAACGGGCATTAATGTTGGAAAAATTGACGGTTGGCGCTTTTCTAGGATGATCCGCTCAGGATTATTAAAAACACCAAAAAATACTCCTATTTTACTTATTCCGCCAATTTACTGTGAGCGTATTGCCGAAACAACAGCCCGAAGCTATGGGATAGATGCTGTATTGCCGTTTGAGCATAAAGACATGCTGCCTCAAGTACTTGCGAATGTTTTATCTACTCACCTAGAAAAAAGCAGCCGACTAAATTTATTACTATTAGAGCCAGCTCAAAATACGGCCGACAGAATTAGTGAACAGTTAAAGTTAAACTTTGCTATTACTCACGTTACCTCAGCTAAAGCAGCACTAAACGCTTACAACCAACAACAGTTTTCAATCGTGCTACTCGATGCCACTACATCAAGTGCTGAGAGCTCAAGTGTACTCGTTGAAGAAATTCTCCAACACAATTCTAAACAAGCTATTGTTACGATTATAGAAAGTGACGATGCTGATTATGCTGAACAGCTTTTACTTTCTGGCGTTACCGACTTTATTAGAGCCCCATACGACCCTTCATTTTTAAATAAAGTGTGTGACCACGCTGCACGACGTGAAGATTTTATGGTGAGTTACGCTGAATTTGCCTATAAAGTAGAGCAGCTAAGCGTGAGTGAAGTACGCTATAAAGAGCTATTTTCGGCTCATCAGCGTATTTTATTACATCTAAATACTGTTGTTTTAGAGCTTGATCAACAAGGTAATATTCGTTTTATTAATCCTGCATGGGAAACTTTAAGTGGCTTTGGTGTTAAATCGTCGCTACAAAACCCACTAAGTACTTATTGTAATAATGAAGATAAGGGAAGACTAAACTACACTATTAACGACATTTTACATGGTGGCGAGCAGCAACAACAAATAGAAGTAAAGCTGACCCATAAAAATGGCAACTTAATTTGGGTTGAATGCAGATTACAGCTAATAAAAAACAGCCGTAATAACGCAACTATCACCGCCACCATCGACAATATACACGAACGGAAACAAGCAGAACTTCAACTACGTCATTTAGCACACCATGACCCCTTAACTGGTTTACACAACCGTTATTACTTTGACCAACAACTTAATAAAATATGCCAAGATAAATACACCTATGATGGTATTGAACATGCTGTTATTTATATCGACCTCGATCACTTTAAAATAATAAACGACAGTAAAGGTCATCACCAAGGCGATATAGTATTAAAAGAAGTGGCAAAATTATTTAAAGTAAATATTGGCGACGATCACCTAGTCTGCAGAATAGGCGGCGATGAGTTTGCAGTCATACTTACTGATATGAATTTATTGGATGCCCACCTCATTGCTGAAGGTGTGTGTAGTGCGATAGAAAAACATGCTTTTAAATCAGAAGATCAAATATACACAATTAGCTGCTCTATTGGTTTAACTCAAATTACAACACAAAACAATGACCCTAATGAGTGCTTAAAACAAGCTGATATTGCTTTGTATATTGCTAAAAACCTAGGGCGTAATTTAGTACACTGCTACTCAAAAGAAGATGCTCAAAACAATACGCTTCAAACAGGGCTTGAATGGGGTCACGAAATTCGACAAGCCTTGCAGCAAGATAATATTGAGCTGCATTACCAACCTATTTGGGATTTTAAAGAGTGTAAAGTTGCTTACTTTGAAGCGCTCTTACGCTTAAAACTCAAAGATGAACTTGTATACCCAAATCAGTTTATTCCCTCTTTAGAAATGCTCAACGATACATTTTTGATGGATCAATGCGTTATACGTAATGCCGTTGCTTGTGTGTCTAAGCACCCTGAGTTAAATCAAGTTGCTATTAATTTGTCTGCACAATCATTTTTAGATGAGCGCTTACTGCCTTTAATTGAGTCTAATCTTGAAAAGTATAACGTGCCCGCTTCACGGATAATTTTTGAAATAACTGAATCTGCAAGTATTAACAATTTAAAAGCGACTCGTAAAATGATCGAGAAGCTTAATAGTCTAGGCTGTCATTTTTCTATTGATGATTTTGGAACAGGCTTTAGTACGTTTAACTATTTAAAACAGCTACCAGCACAACATGTAAAAATTGATGGCTCATTTGTAAGTGACATGCTTAATGACCCTATAGACTTAGCGTTAGTAAAAGCCATAAATGATATTAGTAGATCACTCGATAAGCGCTCTGTAGCTGAGTACGTTGAAAACGAAGAGATATTTTTTGCTCTAAAAGAAATTGGTGTTGATTATGGGCAAGGCTATTTTATTGCACGCCCAATACCGGTTGAAAAAGTAAAAGATGAGCTTGAAAAAATTTCAAAAAATAAAACGTTTTACCAACAACAAGCTAGCTCAAAATAAACAAAATTGAACAATTTTAATCATTTTATTACTACCAATATTACCTTTCTTGCCTATACTTTCAGTATCAAATAAAAATGTCGTGCCTTTTAATGCATTTCACTTTAAAAACATGACATTACCTTTTGTCGATGTAGTACTGATATTTATAGTGGGTTTCAAAGCTATTTAAGCTTTTAAGGAGAAAGGTATGACACAACTAGTTATATTGTTACTGATTATACATTTTGCAATTGCGTATCAGTGTTATCGCTACGCGAATATTAAAGGCTACCCAGTTAAAGTTTTTACTGTATTAGGCTGCGTGCCTTATTTTAATTTGGTGGTGTGGATTTATTTACTATTTTTACCCGAACTTGAGCCTTTTGAAAGCCATCTTCAAAATCAAAAGCAGCCTTTATAGGCTGCTTTTGCTAACTTATTAGTTCACGTATTATTCTGCTTTAGAAAAATCTAAACTACATTGCCGCTTTAAAAACACCTCAAGCTGTTGACTAAATAACCTAAAGTCGCGGATACGCCCCGTAGTTTTACGCCACAATATGCCAATATCTCTATATGCATCACTTTGTGATGGTGTGGCCACCATATTTTTATTATCTAAAATACCGGCGTTAATCGCCATTTGTGGTAAAAAAGTCACCCCAAGCTGATGCTCAACCATACTTAATAAAGTATGCAAGCTTGCTGCTTCAAATGGGTTAATACAACTCGCACGGTTTAAATGACATGCACTGAGCGCATGGCCTGTCATACAGTGCTCACGCTCGAGTAAAAATACGCTAGCCTCTGGCAACAAATTAAAGTCTACTACGCCCTTGGCAGCGCTGTAGTCTTTGTGGTGCACTAAACTAAACTGATCTTTTGCCAATACTTGTGTATGAAATTTATCTGTTTCGTATGGCAGTGCAAGTAACGCTAAATCAATATGACCATGCTCAAGTTTATCAAGCAGCTTATCACTCGTATCCTCTATTAGTACCAGCTCTAAATCACAAAAGGTTTCTTTGCAAAAATGATAAAGCGGTGCAGCAATAAAGCTTGCGATTGTAGGTATAACACCGACGGTTAACTTACCATTTAGCGGTGTTAAAAAGCTTTTAGTGAGCTCTTTTAAACTAATTGTATCGTTAATTATTTTACGAGAACGCTCAACAACTTCTTCACCAATGCTGGTAAACATAAGGCTGCGATTTTCGCGCTCGATAAGCTGACAACCCAACGTTTCTTCAAGGTTTTGAATTGCACTACTTAGAGTAGATTGTCCAATAAAGCAGGCACTAGCGGCTCTACCAAAATGCTGATGTTGATGAACAGCTAATAAATACTGTAGCTGTTTAATACTTGGAAGATTGGTCATTTTTTCTTTCCACAAATAAAAAGACCCCAACACCTAGGGCATTGAGATCTTTTCAAGCTAAAAGTCTTTTAGTACTTTTTTATTAAACCCCAAATGCGGTTCTTAGTACGTAGAAAATAACAATAGCAAGGGCAGCGCCAACTGGCAATGTAATTACCCAAGAAACTACGATGTTTCTGATAACACCCATGTTAAGCGCGCCAATTCCACGTGCCATACCTACACCTAATACCGCACCTACTAAGGTTTGAGTAGTAGAGATTGGCATACCAGTACCTGAGGCAATAACAACGGTAGAAGCAGCAGCTAGTTCAGCAGCAAAACCACGGCTAGGCGTTAAATGTGTAATACCTTCACCAATCGTTTTAATTACTTTTTTACCTAAAATAGCAAGACCCGCAACAATACCAAAACCACCTAAAGGTAGAATCCACCAAGCAATAGCGGCTTTCTTAGCAATTTCACCGTTATTTTCAACAATGTTTACAACAGCAGCTAGTGGACCAATTGCATTAGCAACGTCGTTAGAACCATGTGCAAAAGCCATACAACATGCTGTTAATACCATTAATACTGCAAATACTTTTTCAACATTGTTGAACTGCATTTTTTTATCAGCTTTAGGATCAATTTTTAAGCGCGAAATAGCAATTTTACCAATTACACCAACAACTACTGCAACTGCGATTGCAAGGGCATACCCTTCGGCTGCACCTAAATCAACACCAACATGCTTTAAGCCTTTTTTAATTGTAACCAAGGCCATTATAAAACCTGCTAAACCCATATAAAGTGGTACATAGCGTTTAGCATTTTTTAGTGGTGCATCGGTATTGAAAATGAGTTTTTGTGCACTCATAAATATTAAGTATGCAATAAAGCCTGATATGGCGGGCGTTATAATCCAACTACCAACAATACCACCTACTTTATCCCATTGAATCGCCTCAGTACCTACTGCAACTAACGCAAAACCAATGATTGCGCCAATGATTGAGTGAGTCGTTGATACTGGCCAACCTAAGAACGAGGCCATTAATAACCAAGCACCCGCTGCAAATAAAGACGAAATCATACCCAGAACCATAAGCTCCGGAATATCTGCAAATGGTGCCGCATCAATAATTCCTTTACGAATTGTTGATGTAACCTCACCACCTGCTAAGTAAGCGCCTGCAAATTCAAAAATCATCGCTATAAAAATAGCTTGTTTGATTGTAAGTGCTTTTGAACCTACAGATGTGCCCATGGCGTTCGCTACGTCGTTCGCGCCAATACCATAAGCCATAAAAAAGCCGACTGCTGCGGCAATTAAAATTAATACCGTGCCGTAAGATGCAATGATATCCATTGTAAAACCTTAATCTTTCGTGTTTGAACTGATTTTAAATTAACGAGCTAACATCAGCTCAAGACGTGATCCTACGCGCTCTGCAATATCTGCAAGCTCGCCAACCCATTCAATGATTTTGTATAAAAACATCACATCAATTGGATTTAACTCACCCTCTACTGCACGTAGCTGGCGGCGTACTTTTATCTGCATTTCATCCGTGTCTTGTTCTATCGCATCCAATTCAACTAGCATTTTTTCAACTAAGGTCACTTCACGACCTTTAAAACCTGTTTCTAGCAATTCTTCTAACTCGTTAATTGCTTTAGATGCTTGTTTAGTTGCATCTACACAACGCGTTAAATAAGCTAGAAAGTCAGTTTGCATAACTTTTGGTATGGTCATTTCACGACCAATCACTCGTCCTGCAATATCTTTTGCTTTATTGGCAATCTTATCTTGTTGGGTTACTAATTCGAGAAGATCTGTACGCTCTACCGGCATGAATAAACCACGTGGTAATTGTAAACGTATATCTCTTTTCATATCATCAGCTTCACGTTCTAAATTGCGAATAGTGATGCGAAGCTCTTCTGCTTGTACCCACTCTTCTTTAAATACGTGATTAAAAAAAGGTATCAAGGCTTTACTTGCTTGATGAACCTTCTTGATGTGTTCTTCCATTGGTTTGATAGGAGATTTTGCAAATACTCCTAAAAACGCGTTTGTAGGCATAACTGACCCTTTAATCAAATTGATATGCTTTGCAGCATGAATTTTACAGTATTAACCAAGATTGTGAACGCTTTTTATTACTTCACTCAAGCTTGCAATACACAAAGCGGCATTAAGCCGCTTTAATAAAAAAATAAAAACAGGTAAAAATTATAGCGATTTTTCTATATCTTCTTGAGATGTATGACGAATATCTTTGCCATTCACAAAATAAATAATGTATTCAGCAATATTCTGACAGCGATCTCCTATACGCTCTAATGAGCGAACAGACCAAACTAGGTCCATAATTTTCGGGATTGAGCGCGGATCTTCCATCATATAGGTCATTATTTGACGTGTGATGGCTTCATATTCACGGTCAACTTTTGCATCTTCTTTGTGTACTTGAAATGCGCGCTGCACATCCATACGTGCAAATGCGTCGAGTACGTCGTGTAACATTTTTAAAACTTGGCGGCCCATATTCTCAATATTTACTAATAGGTCTTGTTGATCCTTAGTAAATGAGTCTAGTGCAACTTTGGCAATTCGCTTTGCTTCATCGCCAATACGCTCTAAATCGGCGATGGTTTTAGCAATTGCAATCACCAAACGTAAATCACTTGCTGCAGGCTGACGACGAGCAATGATACGCGTACATTCTTCATCAATGCTGACTTCCATCGCATTTACTTTGTAATCGTTTTGACGTACTTTTTGAGCAAGCTCAGCATCATTACGACTCACCGCATCAAGCGCACTATTTAATTGCTGCTCAACTAATCCACCCATGCTTAATACATGATTACGTACATTTTCTAGTTCTTGGTTAAAGCGCCCAGAAATATGCTTATTTATATTATGTTCCATAGTTACCTTCTCTCTTAATCTTGTGCAACACGCTATAACGGGCTAATTAACCGTAACGACCGGTAATGTAGTCTTCGGTCTTTTTCTTTTTTGGTGTAGTAAATAAGGTATTTGTATCTGAATATTCAATCAATTCGCCCATGTACATAAAGGCTGTTTGATCAGATACACGCGCTGCTTGTTGCATGTTATGTGTAACAATAACAACGGTAAATTTGTTTTTTAAATCGTTTATTAACTCTTCGATTACCAAAGTAGAAATAGGGTCGAGTGCCGATGTAGGTTCATCAAGTAAAAGTACTTCTGGTTCAATTGCAATTGAACGAGCAATTACTAAACGCTGTTGCTGACCACCCGATAGGCCAAATGCGCTATCGTGTAATCTATCTTTTACTTCATCCCACAAAGCAGCACCACGAAGTGATTGTTCTACCACTTCGTCTAATTTACGTTTCTCTTTAATGCCTTGTAAACGCAGGCCGTAAACTACATTTTCATAAATTGATTTAGGAAATGGATTAGGACGCTGAAACACCATGCCCACATTACGACGAAGTGCAGCGACATCTACGCTCTTATCGTAAATATTTTGACCGTGAAGTAATATTTCGCCTTCAATTCGGCAAATATCAACCAAATCATTCATGCGATTAATACAACGCAGTAATGTTGATTTACCACAACCCGATGGTCCGATAAACGCAGTTACTTGGCCTTTAGGAATATTCATATTTACTTTATTAAGCGCTTGCTTATCACCGTAGTAAAGATCGAGGTCTTTAATCTCTAGCGCTTTTTGGTCATCAGTTAAGTTTTCTAGGTCTAACTTCTGGCCTATATTAGCTTGGTTTACTCGTGGAGCGACTGTAATCATTTTTATTACCTATAAAATCTTTACTAATTAGTGTTCAAGCGATCTGAATTTTTCACGTAAATGGTTACGTATACCAATGGCCGTTATGTTTAAGGTAATAATCACCGACACCAATAAAAAGGCCGTTGCGTACACCAGCGGGCGTGCCGCTTCAACATTAGGGCTTTGGAAGCCAACATCGTATATATGAAATCCTAAGTGCATAAACTTTCTATCTAAGTGAAAATACGGAAAGTTGCCATCAAGTGGTAATGTAGGCGCCATTTTTACAACACCCACTAACATTAATGGTGCAACTTCACCTGCAGCACGCGCAACTGCCAGTATTAAGCCTGTCATAATTGCAGGGCTTGCCATTGGAATAATGATACGCCATAACGTTTCAACCTTTGTTGCGCCAAGCGCTAGCGAACCATCACGAACCGTACTTGGAATACGAGATAAACCTTCTTCAGTCGATACAATAACAACTGGCAGAGTAAGTATAGCGAGCGTTAACGCTGACCACATAACACCAGGCGTACCAAATACTGGCGTTGGCGACGATTCAGGATAAAATAATTGGTCTAAGCTGCCACCTAGCATGTATACAAAAAAGCCGAGGCCAAATACACCGTATACAATTGATGGAACACCGGCCAAGTTAATCACCGCGATACGAATCATTTTAGTCACTGCATTTTTAGCGGCATATTCGTGTAAGTAAATTGCTGCAACCACACCAAACGGCGTTACTATTACAGCCATCAACATAACCATAAATACAGTACCAAATATAGCAGGGAACACACCGCCTTCTGTATTTGCTTCTCGTGGGTCATCAGATACAAACTTACCTAGCTGCACAAAGTAATGACCTAGTTTTGCAAAAAAGCCCATGTCGTTTGGAAACCAAACATCAAGGACTTGGTACATTGGAATCGTTACAATTTCGCCGCGCATATCTTTTACAGTTACATGGTCACGCTTAGCTTGTTTGCGTAGTGCAAATAAATCTTTTTCAAGTACACCATATTCTGCACGTAATTCAGCTCGCTCTTGAGCTAGCTCAGCAACACGCTCATCAGTAAGTGCGTTATCGAGTAAGTAGCCCTTTTCTTTTAAACGAAGGCGCTCAAGTGCGTAGTTAATATGCCCAATGTCACCATTTTGCAAATCAAGTGCTTCGTCGTTCAAATCAACAGCACGCTCTACAAGCTCATGTAGCGCTTCTATTTTATCGCCACTAACCGGTTGACCGTCTTTAATAACATTTTCAACATAACCATAAAAGTTACCGTTTTTACTACGCTCAAACACAGCAAGCGCCGCTGGTGCTGTTTTATTTGTTATGTCGGTTTCTAATATCCAACGAAAATCTAAATCTACGTACTCGCGGTTACCTGTTTTAATAAGTAAACGCTCTATTTCTTCTTTTTCAAACCCGCTAACGTCAATACCTGTTGCCGCTAAACGCGATTTTGGCACTAATTCACGGTCGTAAACTTCACCAATAACGGTTTGTTTTGCAATTGACCCTTCAAGTTCAAACTGCACAACTTCTGAAGGCCAAAAAAAACTTAATCCCTTCCAGGCTATCATTGCTAATAAGCCTAAAACTGAAATCAAACTGATGCTCACTGCACCACCGGTCATCCAAATCCAAGGAGAACCAGACTTAAACCACTGCTTTACCATGTCGTGTCTCTCCGCTTACATCGAGCTGTATTTTTCACGCAGTTGCTGGCGAACAAACTCAGCGACTGTGTTAAAAATGAATGTGAATATGAATAGTACAAAGGCTGCTAAGAACAATATTCTGTAGTGCGAACTGCCTACTTCAGACTCTGGCATTTCAACTGCAATATTTGCCGCAAGCGTACGCATGCCCTGGAAAATACTCCAATCCATAATCGGTGTATTACCCGTGGCCATAAGTACAATCATGGTTTCGCCAACGGCGCGCCCAAGTCCCATCATTACTGCTGAGAAAATACCTGGGCTTGCTGTTAGTAATACAACGCGTATTAGTGTTTGCCACTGCGTTGCACCTAATGCTAATGAGCCATTTGATAAGTGTTTAGGTACACTAAATACAGCATCTTCTGCAATTGAGAATATGGTAGGAATAACCGCAAAACCCATCGCAATACCAACAACAAGTGAATTACGTTGATCGAATGTCATACCCAGCTCATTTGTTAAGTACTGACGCACATTGCCGTCAAACATCCAAAGTTCAACAAATCCGCTCATCGCAAACGAAAACCAACCAATAAGTAAAACGACCGGAATAAGTATAATGGAATGAGAACCTTCAGGAATTCTGTGGCGAATTTTTGCTGGTAATTTAGTCCAAGCGAAACCAGTCGCTAGCATACTTAGCGGTAATAGTACGAGCAATCCAACAATGGCAGGTAAATGCTCTTCTATTAACGGTGCTAACCAAAGACCTGCTAAAAACCCTAAGATAACCGTTGGTAATGCTTCCATTATTTCAACGGTAGGTTTAACCACTTTACGTAGTTCGCTCGACATAAAGTAAGCCGTATAAATAGCCGCTGAAAGCGCGATTGGTACAGCAAATAACATCGCGTAAAGCGCAGCTTTTAATGTCCCGAACGAAATAGGCACGAGTGAAAATTTAGATTCAAAGTCATCACTGGCTGATGTTGACTGCCAAATATAACCCGGCTCTGGGTAACCTTCGTACCATACTTCTTGCCAAAGTGCCGACCAAGTAACTTCTGGATGCTCATTATGAATGTTTAATACGGTGAGCTTGTTGTCCGCTAAAATTAACGCAGCATTTGAACGTGGTGCAATTGCAAAGTGCTCTATTGCGCCTTCACTTACCCTACCTTGCCAAAGTTTTGCTTCGCTGGTTGTGTAATACACACCTAGCTCACCATTACTGCTGGTAGTAAAAAAAGTGCGACGATAAAACTCAGTAAATACATTTAATTTACTTTGCTTAGTTGTTTCAAATGAACGGATTTTTTGATATTCACGGCCAGTATCAGTGTTTACTTCAAACCACTGCGAAACCTCACCGTTATCATTAGCAAGCATGAGTGAGTTAGCACCAGCCAATAATTGTGCCGACACAATATTTGCATTTTCTTCGTTAGCTGATAGCAATTGAATTTGCTCTACATCACTTGGGTCACGCGTATCGTATACGTAAACTTGATTGGCAGAACGTACAAAAGTGCGTGTTGTATCTGGCGACATTAATAGCTCGTCTACACGTCCTTCAACATCAAGCTCGGTACGTTCAATAACCCATTCAACTTCACCGGTAAACATGTTTTCTTCAGCAACAAAACTACTAAACAGAACACGCTTGTCCTCTGTAAGTGCTACAACCGCTGTTTTGTCTTCATAGTGACTAAATGCAAAGCGTTTAATGGCAGCGCCTTGCTCATCTACTTCTAAAGCTGCTTCCCCAAGAGGAAAGCCTAAACGAGGTGTTAATTTACGCTCGTTATTTGGAAAGGTAACCAAAAATTTAGGTGCAACAACCATTACGGTGCCATCTTCTAAACCAAACGCATAATGCCCTTGAAAAGGCGCACTAGTCGCAAAGCTTGTTGCATCACTTGGTAACTCTGCATTAAGCGTTTTGAGTTTTTTACCAAAACTGCCTGACTCAACACTGTAAAAATCAACCTGCCCTTGCTGACTCAGTAAATAAGCAACTTCAGTTTGCTCTTCTACGCCTAAGCCTGCTATTTGCTGTGAATTAGCGACATGAAAGCTATCGCGTTTTTCTACTTTTGCTGATTCAAAAATTGGCTGTACTACATAAAGAAGGTAAAAGAATATCAGTAGCAGTGCTACCAATACCATTATCCCACCTGCGGTTATACCAAATTTGGCAAACCGATCTTTAAATAGACGGCTTCGATCCGTATTAAAAGTCGGTTTATTCGGATTTGAAGTCATCAAAACACCCTTAAATCTTAACGTTGCATAAATTATATTTCATCAAGATGACAGTAATGTTACAGCAGTAATAATAAGCACTTTAAAACGATTTTAAATAAAACTAGCGGATAAAATGTCTAAATAAGCTTCAAATTGAAGATTTATGAGTGAACTAAATCATAAAATAATTGGACAAAGTATTTATCGAGGTCAATACTAAAAGAGTACTTAGTAAATAATAATTACTATTAATACTGCGTATAGTCAACACAACTATATTCATTTTTATTAATTTAAAATCAAAGATTTATAAAGAGTGCAACAACACACAATTTTGATTGAACAACACACTTAATGCCTATGCATTTACTTTCTTTGGGCTTAAAAAGAGAATTATTTATGAAGCAGTTGGTTATAACTATTTTAGGGCAAGACCGCCCTGGTTTAGTAGAGAGCATCTCATCAGTCGTATTACAAAATCATGGTAACTGGCTAAGCAGTAACTTGAGCCATTTATTAGGTCATTTTGCAGGTATTATTCAACTTGAAGTTGCTGAGGAGCATTTTCAATCATTACAGAGTGCTTTAAATAAGTTACCTAAGTTAGACGTTCGTATTGAAACCGGAAACACTGAAGTTGAACCATCAACACTAGAGCAAATTAATTTAGTAATAACAGGCAACGACCGTCCTGGTATTGTGCAAGAACTGGCAAGTGTAATACGCCACAAAGGCGCTAACATTACTCATTTAAATTCAAGGCAGCAAAGTGCGCCTAATTGGGGAGTGCCTATTTTTAGCGCTGTTGCGACCGTAACTTTACCAAAAGGCATAGACAAAGATGAAGTGATTGAAGCGCTGGAATCAATCACAAGCGATTTGATTGTAGATACAGAAGAAGTTTAACCTCCCTTTTTGCGTGTCACTCTGCTGACACGCATCTCATTCTAACTAATTTTATCAAAATGCTCTGCAGATTATTTAACGCAGACATAAAATAAGCCGATGCAAGCATCAGCTATTTTAAATAACGACCTTAAAGCTAATAAGAGCAAGATAAACTCAGTAATCCCGCTCTTTTATAAAGCTACATATCCATATGACGATTAGTACTTTGCATCATTTGTTTAATGCCTTGCTTTTCAAGCTCTAGTATTTGTTGAAGCTTTTCTTGCCCACTTTCTGTTTCAGCTCGTTCAAGTAAGTATTCATATAACTCAATTACTTTTTGATGCTGCTCTGATAAGTAACCTTGAATAGCTTGCTCATCAAATTTTTGATCTTTGCTAATATCTTTAAAAGTAATTAACTCAGGATTTTTAGCAAAATATTCGTAGCTGTATGTATCGAGCGTATTTATTTCGGTTATCGCTTTAAAGCCAACTAAATCTTCAGCGAGTTTTTTTTCGTAATTTAGATAATAGTCCACCAGCATTGCGTTATGTTCATCGAGTAAATCCTTTACGCTATAAAAATTAGCCGCCATTTGCGTATGAAACAAAACGGTCCAATCGTATACCTCTTTAATTGTTTTAACTTGCATGTGCATTCCTTACTTAGTTGACTGTATAGGTAATACATTGCGTAAAGCGTGCCAATTAAAAAGTTATTTAAAAAACAGCTAGTTAATTTAAATATGAGTAATAACAAGCTATTTAATAGAACAACTTACAAATTATAGGTAATTTTTATAGAGCAATGCGTGAGTAGTAACACCATTGCTCTATCGTCTTATTATTTAAGTCCTTGTTTACGCCATAGTAGGTAAACCGCAGGAATAACAAGTAAGGTGAGTACAATTGCACTGCCCATACCGCCAACCATAGGCGCTGCTATTCGGCTCATTACTTCGCTTCCGGTGCCCGTGCCATAAAGTACAGGTAATAAACCGATAATAATTGTCGCGACAGTCATCATAACTGGGCGTACTCGAAGCCCTGCTCCCTCAATAATAGCTTGCTGTAATTGCACTAAGCTAAGTGGCTTACCTGCCTGCTCTGCTTCGAGGCACTTTTCTTGATAGGCTTGGTTTAAATACACCAACATAATGACCCCAATTTCTACCGCTACCCCAGCTAAGGCAATAAAGCCCACACCTACTGCAACTGAAAAGTTAAAGCCCTCTAAATACATTAGCCATACGCCACCAATCATTGCCAGTGGCAACGTGGCCATAATAATAGTGACCTCAGCAAAGCTTCTAAAATTAAGGTAAAGCAATACAATAATAATCGCTAATGTAAGTGGTAATACATAAGTCAGTTTGTCTTTAGCGCGCTGCATGTATTCATACTGCCCAGCCCACGTAATTGAGTAGCCAGCAGGTAGTATTAGGTCTTTATCGAGCACTTTTTGTGCGTGCTCAACGTAAGTACCAATATCAACGCCATCTATATCAATAAAACTCCAACCGTTTAAACGTGCATTTTCGCTTTTTATACCAGGCGGTCCATCTTCAATAAATACATCGGCTACATCACCAAGTGCTATACGCTGCCCTGTAGGCGTTACAATAGGTAACAACATTAACTCTTCTGGCGAGTCTCTGTATGCTTGCGGATAACGTAAATTAACAGGGTAACGCTCTTGCCCTTCTACCGTTTGTGTTACGTTTGTGCCGCCTATTGCAGTAGATACAACTTGCTGTACATCGCTAATGTTTAAGCTATAACGCGCGGCTTTTTCACGATTTATATCTACTTTTATATAACGTCCACCGGCTACTCGCTCTGAGTAAACCGATGCGGTGCCTTGCACATCTTTTAAAAGCACTTCTATTTGTTGACCAATTTTTTGAATTTCACTCAACCTTGGTCCCGCAACTTTAATGCCCACGGGAGTTTTAATACCGGTTGCGAGCATATCGATACGTGTTTTAATTGGCATTACCCACGCATTCGTCAACCCCGGAAACTTAACCAAACCGTCGAGTTCTTTTTTAAGCTTTTCAAGAGTCATACCCTCGCGCCATTCGTCTTTTGGTTTTAACTGAATAAACGTCTCTATCATTGTAAGCGGCGCAGGATCTGTTGCAGTTTCTGCTCGCCCCACTTTACCAAATACCGTTTTAACCTCGGGTACTGTGGCAATTAACTTGTCGGTTTGCTGTAGTATTTCGCGCGCTTTACCTACCGATAAACCAGGATACGTTGTGGGCATATACATTAAATCGCCCTCATCGAGTGGCGGAATAAATTCACTGCCTATTTTATTTAACGGGTAAAAGCCAATAACAGAAACAACCACCGCGAGTACCAATGTCATTTTTGGAAATTTAAGCACCCAGTTAAGTAGTGGACGATACGCTGCGACGAGTAATCGGTTAACTGGATTTTTTTGCTCCGAAATGACTTTACCTCTAATAAAGTAACCCATTAATACCGGCACTAAGGTAATCGCAAGCCCAGCAGACGCAGCCATAGCATAGGTTTTAGTGTAAGCCAGTGGCGCAAACATACGTCCTTCTTGCGCTTCTAAAATAAATACCGGCATAAAGCTGACGGTAATAATTAATAAACTAAAAAATAATGCAGGTCCTACTTCACTCGCCGATTTAGCCACAACTTCCCAGCGGTTTTCGTTGGTAAGAGGCGTTTTTTCCATATGTTTGTGCATATTTTCAATCATGACGATAGCACCGTCGGTCATTGCGCCTATCGCTATTGCAATTCCCCCTAAAGACATAATATTGGCGTTAATCCCCTGCCAATACATAATTATAAATGCCGTTAAAATCCCAAGCGGTAACGTAATAATCGCCACCAGCGATGAGCGCACATGAAACAAAAACACCACACACACTAAGGCAACTACAATAAGCTCTTCAATTAGCTTACTTGTTAGATTATCTACCGCGTTATTTATTAAGTTGGAGCGATCGTACACAGGGACTATTTCAACGCCCTCTGGTAATCCCTTTTTAAGCGATTCTAATTTTGCTTTTACAAGCTCAATAGTTTTTTGTGCATTTTCGCCATAGCGCATAATAACAATGCCGCCGGTTACCTCGCCTTCGCCATTAAGCTCTGCAATACCACGGCGCATTTGCGGTCCGACTCTAATATCGGCTACATCACGCAATTGCAGCGCAGTACCATTAGCATTTACGCCAAGCGGAATCGCTTCTAAGTCGGCAACACTTTTAATATAGCCGGTGCTTGTTACCATGTATTCTGCTTCAGCCATTTCAACTACCGAGGCGCCCATCTCTTGGTTGCCTTGTTGAATAGCGGTTTGAATAAGGCTAAGCGGAATACCATATGCACGTAATTTATCGGGCTCTACATTAACTTGGTATTGCTTAACCATGCCACCAACAGCAGCCACTTCAGAGACTCCAGGCACGGTTTGTAGCTCAAACTTTAAAAACCAATCTTGTAAGCTTCGTAGCTGACTAATATCGTGTTTATTGGTTTTATCAACGAGTGCGTATAAGTAAATCCAACCTACGCCTGTTGCATCAGGGCCAAGCTCTGGCGTAGCGCTATCGGGTAATCTGCTTGCTACTTGGCTTAGGTATTCTTGTACTCGGCTACGCGCCCAATACAAATCAGTTTTTTCGTCAAAAATAACGTAAACGTACGAGTCACCAAAAAACGAAAAACCCCTTACAGTTTGTGCACCCGGAACAGAAAGCATTGCTGTGGTGAGCGGAAATGTAACTTGGTCTTGCACTACTTGCGGCGCTTGCCCCGGGTAAGTGGTTTTTATAATGACCTGAACATCAGATAAATCAGGCAGGGCATCCACGGGAGTGTTTTTTAGTGCAAACACTCCTCCACCCAGTAAAATTAATGTAAGCAGCAACACAAAAAAGCGATTGCTAACAGACCAGCGAATAATGGCGGTTATCATAATGGCTCCTAGTGAGAACTGTTTTGCATAGGTTGCATAGTAGAATGATCAATCGGCTCTGCGTTTTGCGCTTTAGTTATTACAAATTCATCGTTAATAATGCTAAAAGTAAAATTAATATACTGGGCATTTTCAAACTGAGTAATGTCGATGTCTGGCGCTAATACAAAGTCCATTGTGGCGGGTTCTCTATTCCATTTTTCAATGGCTTCTCGGCTAATATTAATAATACGATTTTGTGTATCTATGGCATTAATAGTACCGTTAACAGTCGCATTTTGTGGCTGCATATCCATGTTCATATTCGAGCCTGAACCAGAACTCATACTTGAGCTAATACCAGAGCCAGGCATTTCCATTCGTTTAAAGTCAGAGCTTTTACTCGACTCAGAATCAATTAAAAATTGCGCTGAGGTCACTACCGTGTCACCTGCCATTACACCTGACAAAATCACCGCTTCGTTACTATTAATTTGCCCAACGTCAACTTCTATCGATTTAAAACGACCCTCACCTAATGCAATAACCACACGGTTTTGATGCTGCGTGCGAATTACCGCTTCTTTAGGGACTGTAAATTGCGCCTTACTCGCTTTAGCGTGAATGCTCACTTGTGCAAACATATTTGGTTTTAACCGATGATCTGCATTATTAAACCTAAGCCTTACACGCAGAGTCCGGTTTTTAGCATCAAGCGCGGGGTAAATGTAATCAACCTTACCTTCCCACTTTTGACCTTTTAAGTAATCAAGCGTCATTGTAACGGGCAACCCAACACTCACTTGTTCTGATTGGCGCTCGAACACTTCCGCCTCTACCCAAATTTCATCAAGCTGGGCAATGCTCATCATTGATGTGCCTGGTTTAACGTAAAAGCCTTCTCGTACTGTTAGCTCATCTACCACACCACTTTGCTTTGCGTAAAAAGTAATATTTTGCATTACCTTTTTATTTTTTTGTAGGCGTTCAATAAATCCATCCGACACATTTAACGACTCTAAACGCGCCTTTGCAGCGCGAATTAACACGGTATTATTACGATTAACTGCCAGTAAAAGCTCTTCCTGTGCGTTCACCAATTGCGGTGAGTACAAGGTATATAAAGGTTCACCGGCTTTAACCTCTGCTCCCTGCGCTTTAACATATAAACTTTCAATCCAGCCCTCTACACGCGGATGAATGTGAATAAGTTGGTCTTGGTTATATTGCACATAACCCACAGTATTTATATCGCTGTGAAGTGTTTTAAGCCCTACTTTGGCAGTTCTTACGCCAAAGTTATTAACTACTGCAGGCGAAATAGTGACAGCACCTGGTCCATCCTGAGCGTTGCTAGCGTTTTCATACACAGGTACTAAATCCATTCCCATTGGGGAAAGCCCTGGCGCGTCACGCCTGTAATTACTATCCATAGGGGCTACCCAATATAAGGGCTGTTTGTCAGCGCTTTGTTGTTCATTCATTGCCGAGTTGCTAGGTAAAAATTGCATAACTAAGCCGCCTATTAACCCAAAGGCGCCTGCGCCAACTAAGGCGGCAACAAGTAACTTTAAATTAGTATTCATTGTGTAATTCTCCAGTTTGCTCGCTCATTACTTGGGTGTCTAAGCTACTTGCATAATAATTAAGGCGGGCGGTAATAATATGTTGATCTACTTGAATGTTCAGTGCGTCTATTTTGGCGTTAAGTTCACTAATGCGCGCGCGCATCACATCAGAAAAATTTCCATCGTCGCGCGTATAAGCATTAAGTGTTGCTTGAGATTGCTCTGACATTTGCGGTAATAACGTATTTTGATAAAGCGCATCGCGTTTTTGCAAACGAGCGAGTTGGCTAAACTCCTTAAAGTACATGCCTTTGAGTTTTTGAAGCGCCACCCGCTTTTGTGTTTTAGTCGCTTCTGCACTAGCGATAGCCGATTTAACCTGTTGATCTTGTCTGTTATCGGTAAACAATGGCAAATCAATACTAAACCCTACCGAGAGTAAATCAGCTCGCGACTCCCCCATCGGGGTATCATCTCGGTAACCATAACCCACATTAACGCCCATTTGAGGTTTGTAGCTTTGCTTAGCGAGTGCAACTTCGGTTTGCTTTGCCATTACGGTTTTATCTATCGCAATAATTGCGGGATGCGCCATAAGCAACTGTATTAGCTCATCAAATTCAAGGCTCGAAAAATCAACCAGCCCTGCGGTTTTAGTAAACTCAGTATTTAAAGGCTGCATAAGCATGTTCATAGGTAACCACTGTGCTAAACGGTTTTTAGCACTTTCAAATTGCTGATCAAGCATAACCAGCTTATCTTCAAGACGGGTGAGCTCTAATTGCGCACGAATAATATCTTGCTGGCGTGTTTTACCTAAGGTACTTGCGTAGCTTGCTTCGGTAATGTCAATAAGTTGAGTAAATAGCCCTTTATCTTGCTCAATTAAAGCAATACTACGCTGAGCACGATACGCGTTTAACCACGACTCAATCACAATTGCTTTTACTTGTGCTAAGCGATCGGCGCGCTGCCAAGGGTATTGTTGAGCAGACTGTGCTAATGCTTTTTGTTTAAGCGCTAAACTATTCCCTCGGCTAAACTTTTGGCTCAAATCAACTTTAAACTGCGTCATCCCTTCTTGATCAAACGCATAACCGTTAGTAGGTAAGTTGAGTAAGCCAACCGTTAAAACAGGATCGGGTAAGGTGCCTGCGGCAATGCTTTGCGCTATTGCTGCATATTCTTGGTAGCCACTCGCTTTTAGCCATGGCTCATGCGTTAGCGCATAATTAAGCGCTTGCGTTAAGCTTAGCGTTTGCTCATTACTAGTTTGATTTAGTATTTCGGTATTTAGGTTATTTTGATTGTTTTGCGCATTAACAGCGGTGCTAAATAACACAACACTACATAATACGACTTTAATACTTACAGCGTGGTTCATCACCTGCTCCATCTAAAAATAAAAGAAAATCTTAAATTAGGAAGCAAAAAAGGTGTTTAGGAGTTTTACAAAACCTTCTATATCAATTGCATTGAATTAATGATCTATTATTGCGGTGGGGAAATAGCTCTATAACAAGGAAAAAATTACGCAGTATATCTGCTTTATATAAGTAATTTTTAACGCAGTTAGAGAGGTATTTAGATCCTAAATGAGCATGTTTTCAATACAATTGATATTACACCTATCTTGCTATTAAGCAGACATAGGAGGGCGGTAGAGTGAACGAGGTATATTAATTTGTGTAGTAAATACACGTACATTTACTTTTTCAGATTCAAGTAAAGTAACGCTAAATAAAGTATCAACATTAAGCATTGAATTAGCAGCGCAGCCACTCATAGGGCATTTACAGTCATTTTGTGGCGTACTTTCGTCGTCGCAACAATCCATCTGCATCATATTATCAGACATGCTAGCGACAGCGGTTGCATCACTACTTTGTGTCATTGGCATTTGGGCATGCATTGCTTTTTTAGTTGGCATATGAGGCATTTCGCATACCATAGCTACAGACGCAACTGCCTGACCCACAAAAGTGAGCAGCAAAGTTATCATGAGTAAACTAGAGTAAAAACGTTGCAACATTATGCCTTTTAATAAACTTTAAAATGATTGTAAGGTAACCTAACGGCAACTACAAATACTTTAATTATGTAGACTGCGGTTTATCAGGTGTTTTAATTAAGTTACTCGCGATAATTGCAAATATACAATATGCGCTAAAATACCAAAACCCTTCACCAAATTGTGCATTCATAACAAGTAGTTCACCACTTTTACCATGGGCGTTACCTGCTAAGTAAGTCACTATTAATGCAATAACAAATACATCAACCATGCTCCACTTACTTAATGCACAAATAACCAGACCGAGCTTTTGCTTAAACCCATTCAAAGGAAGGCAACAATAAAGCAATTGTAATAGCAGCTTCAAGCTTGGAATAACAATAGAAAACAACCCCACTAAAGTGGCTACAAATAAATTATTATTGCTAGCAAGCTCTTTAACTGTGCCTAAAATACTTTGTGTTTTGTTGTAGGCGCTAATCTCACCTTCTAACTTATCAAGCCCTAGCATGTTCGAGAACATCATTAGCATACTGCGAGTTCGACCATCACCTTCTTCAGCCAGCATCTCTATACCCGCTTGGGCTAATTTTGATTTGTCTATATTGCCTTCAATTGTTAATACTGGCTTTGTAATACCAGGAAACAATAAACAAAGAGCAATCACTACACTTATAACCGACAACCAATTACGCATATTTACTCTGCTATAGCCTCAATAATGTCATCACTGTATAAAACAGCATCCAGTAAAAAATTAAACATATGCCCAACATGTAGCTCAGGATTTATTTTAGCCAACAGAGCCATCGCCTTATCAAGGTTATCTACTTCAAACTCTTTTATTAATGATAAACACTTGCCTAAAATACCTTTTTCAAGCAATAAGGCATCTGATATAGCTGCATCCAAGGTGAATTCATTAACTATATCTTTTAAATCAGCATCTAAAATGGCATCAAGCACAGAAAACAGACCTACTAAGTAGCCTTGTTCGGTCAAATCGCTGTTGTTTTGCTCCAAAATAAGCGACATAAATTGCGCACGCGTTAAAGCAAGCTTAGTTAATTCGGTTGGCTTTTCGACACCTAACTCACTAATTGCTAAAACACGTACAAATTGCCTAATTGTATCTTCACCTAAATAAATGACAGCCTGCGAAATCGAAGTAATGACTAAATTTGCTTTACCTGAACGCGCATTAGCCAGCTTTAAAACTCGCGCTGTTATGGCTACATCTCTAGCTACACGTTGATGAACTTCTTTAAAGCAAAGTGTTTGTTTTGCGGTAAAGCGCAAAAGGTCAAATACTGTTAGCTTTGAAGGTTCTACACCTTTATACGTAATCATTTCTGGGCGAGAAAAAAAGAACCCCTGAAATAAATCGCAGCCTGCCAATTTTAATGTATTAAATTGCTCATGCGTTTCTATTCGTTCAACAATTATTTTTGCATGTGGATTTGCGCGTTTTATTTTTTTAATGCGCATATTGGTTTTAATAACCGGATCATCTATCTCAATTTTTATGTAATCAACATGTGCTAATAGTGGCTCCCATTTTGGATCGCCATCGTAGTCATCCAGCGCAAAAACATACCCTTCTTTTTTAAGTTCTTGCACACGCTCAGCAACCGCAGGAATATTCCCCGTGCGCTCTACTATTTCAATAACGCTATTTTCTGGCAATAAAAGTTTGGGAAAATTATCTAAAATAGTTTCTGATGATAAATTTATAAACGCCAAGTGATGCGCTGTTAGTCTATCTAGCCCTAATAGCATTAACGCATTGAAAAACAATCGGCTTGTCGCATGCACATCAGAAGTACCTACAGGAAACGCATTATTGGCTGAGTCTCTATAAAGCAATTCGTACGAAAAAACATTTTGATCAATATCAAAAATAGGTTGCCGCGCGACAAACTGAGTTATTTTTTGGGCCTCATCAGAGATATTATGTAATTTCACTTGGCTCTAAACCTATAAATAAGAGATGGCAAAACAGCCAATAATACGTGTACTTTAATGCAACTCGCATAAGATAAACATAGTAATCATTACAAAACAGCTAAAACTACACAACACTCATATAATAACTTTAATATAAAAGGTGGCGCTTTGACCAACTTTATTCAGATATTAAAGGTTTATCCTTTGCTATTTATATTTTCAACTTTAGCGAAGCCTAACACCGCGCCTTTAAAATATAATGAGAGTGTATCAGACAACCATTATCAATTTTATAAAAACGATTCGGCCAAACCGCATTCTCCCAGGAATAATCAAAAAAGGCCTCAAGGCTATATAAAAAGTATTAAAGATAAGTATATGAGTAATATACCCACACAAAATTAAGGGACTAATGGCGCAGAGCTCATATTTTGGAGTATAATAGCAGCAAATGTTAACTCGACCAGAACTAGAAAGAGCCCCATGAGTATTGAAAAAGCCTTAATCGAACGTAGTAGTAGTCAATGTGAATTATGCGGTGCAACCGAAAACTTATCTGTTTACGAAGTACCACCAGTAACTGAAACCCACTCAGATAAATGCATTTACACGTGTCAAACATGTAAAGATCAAATCGAGAATAACAGTGACATAACGCCTACACATTGGCACTGTTTAAACGACAGCATGTGGAGTCAAACACCTGCTGTGCAAGTTGTAGCTTATAGAATGCTTTCGCGTTTAGCACCAGATAATGGCTGGGCACAAGATGCACTAGACATGATTTATCTTGAAGAAGACACGCTAACATGGGCTAAAAAAGCACTTGCAGAAGATGACGATTTAAAGCATGTAGATAGCAACGGTGTAGTTCTTCAAGCGGGCGATACTGTTACCCTAATTAAAGACTTAGACGTTAAAGGCAGTAGCCTTACCGCTAAACGTGGAACAGCTGTTCGAAATATTGGCCTAACCAGCAACCCTGAACATATTGAAGGGCGTGTTGATGGCCAGCGTATTGTGATTTTAACTAAATACGTTAAAAAATAAGACATATAAACAAGCGCTGTATTGCACAGCGCTTTTATTTAATATTTAGCTATTCATTCACTAATTGTTCGCTACGATAAAAGCCGCTCGGCTTGCTTAATAAAGCCATAAGCTCTGGTAGCAATGCATCCATCGTTTGTTTTAGTTTCCATGGAGGATTAATTACAATCATGCCAGATGCTGTCATACCGTGTACATCGGTATCGGCTTCGGTGCCTAATTCAAATAACTGAATGTTGCGCATACCCGAATCAATTAAGCCCTGCTCCATATTATCAATACGCTCTCTGTCTACTACCGGATACCAAATCATGTAAGTACCAGTAGCGAAACGCTGATGAGCTTTAACTAAGGTTTTTACAACCGTTTCGTAGTCATCTTTAATTTCGTATGGAGGGTCAATTAATACACATGCCCTGCGAGATGCTGGTGGTAATAAACCAACTAAACCTGCGAAACCATCCTCGCCTCGCACCCGAATAGAGCGCTTACCTTGCATGTTTTCTTCAAGCAATAATAAATCGCGCGGATGCAGCTCAAAAAACCAGCCCTTATCTTGACGACGTAAAAAATGCTCTGCAATTTTTGGTGAACCCGGATAAAACGCAAGTTCGTCAGTGTCGTTAAATGACTTAATTAATTCAATGTACTCATTAAGTTCAGCATGCTCGCTTTTATGTTGCCAAAGCTTTTCAATACCATCTTGGTACTCTTGCGTTTTTTGCGCATCGGCAGCGGCAAGTTCAAAAAAGCCAGCACCTGAATGTGTGTCTATATAATCAAGCGGTTTATCTTTAATTGTTTGATAATTTAGTACTTGTGCCAGTACTAAATGTTTAAGTACATCGGCAGGATTACCCGCATGAAATGAGTGTCTGTAACTAAGCATTATTTATTTTCGCCATACGCAATTTAATATCGTAAGTGAACCATAAGCACTGGGCTTTGGCAACTTACACCAAGATAAGGGAGTGTTTAAGTGAACCATTTCTGAATGAAAAAGCTCATATGCTGAATTATCCCTTAACGTAGAAGAAAAATCAGCTAAAACCGCCATAAATGCTGGCAAATCAATACACTTTGCTTTACATTTGCATGACATTAATTACAGTTATATGAGCGCCTTTATGAATAACACTACTCTTCAACAACTCGAACAACTGATCGATTCTTTAATCGAACGTAATAACCAATTACAAACAGATGTTGCTACTTTAAAAGAACAAAATACTAAACTAAGCGATGATAACGAATTGCTACAGCTTGAAGCACTTGAAAATGAAGAAAAGCAGAAAGATGCCAGCACTACTTTATCTGGTCTTCTTGATAAGTTACAAAGCGCACAACAGGCTAGCTAATGTCTGAGCTGCAAAACCAGCGGGTCACTGTTGAGTTGCTAGGTAAAGAGCAGCAATTTGCTTGCCCCGAAGGGCAGGAAGATGCATTAATAGCAGCAGCTAAAAATCTAAATGACTTAGTTGAACAAATGAAACTACGTTCAACCGTTAGAAGCGATCAAAAAGCCCTACTACTGGCTGCATTAAACTTAAGCCACGAATTGCTAGAAGCAAAAACACAGGCTACAGCTGAACAACAGCATCAAGACCAATTGATTGATAAACTCAGTCAGCATTTGGCAAATGACCCCAAACACCAAAAATAAAAAGCGCATACTGCGCTTTTTGTTTATTATTAAAATAATTAAACACCAGCGTAGAGATAATAAATGAAGTTAAAACTTTCAAACATAGCCTCTTTATGTAAGCACTTACTATTGGAATGCACATTATTAATAGTACCTAGCACCTACGCTGCCGTCACTTGGAATACAATAAACCCTCATATTCAGTTTTTAAAGCAACAAGACAAGCTTCGCTTTTACGACTCCAATCAAGTATTAATTGAAGGCGAAAAATGTGCCCTGCTTGTTGATACAAGCGCCAATTTTGCCGCAGTTGAGCAACTTGCTGAAGATTTGAAAAGACGTCTTAAAACGCCTTTATGTTATTTAGTTGCCACGCACTACCATGATGATCACTTATTAGGCATGGCGGTTATGCAAAATTTTTATCCTGATGCCAAGCTCATTGTTCATCAGCAAGTAAATAAAAATTTTAACCTTTATCAAACAGCCTATACCGACAAGCTAGACACCTATGAAAAGAGCATTGAGCTAAGCTACCAACGATTAGCAAGCGTAGAAAAAGATGAACAAGCTAAATGGCGAAATAAGTTAGAACTTGCAAAAAAACGGCTTTTTCACTGGCAAGAGTATCAACTTAACGAACCTAAAATTACAATCGATAACCGTAAAACTATCGACCTTGGTGGTTTTGAGGTAACTATTGAACCTCAACAGGCACATACCAATGGCGATTTAACTATTACCACTAATAACGGCAGTGTGCTAATTGGTGGCGATATCGTTGACTGGCTTCCTTATCCTGGTCACGGCGAACTTAAAAGTTGGCAGGCGTTGCTCAAGCAATATATTAACGACGAAAAGCTCACTGTTATTTTACCTGGGCACGGCGGCGCATTAACAAAAGAGCAGCTAAAACAGCCTCTATCGTTTTTAACAACCATAACAGAGCACGTTAAAAACAATAAAGATCAAAGTATTGAGCAGTTAATGCTGTCGTTTCCTGAATCAGTTATTGAGCCTTATAAACAAGAAGCGCTTAATATAAAATCGAGCAACTTTTTTTTACAAGCAGGCCTAAATCGCGCAAAAAGCGAAGAATAACTCAACACAACGGATTGTGTTAAAATAATAAAAGGAATTTACAAAAGTGATCACTATGCGCAGTTTGGTTTTATGTTGTTTGGGTATTTTGTTATTTGGTTGTCAATCAACGGAGCAAGAACCACAAGAAGCTCCACAAATATTTACTCATTTTGAGCCTAACTACACTTATGAGCAGGATGATGAAGTAGCTCAAACGCCCCAAGTTAGTGAGCACGTTACGCCACTTCAATTCAAAAAAACAATCGTAAAAAAGCGCCCACCAAAAACTACCGATCTATGGGTACATATAGCCAACAATCTACACTTTACGGTTTATCAAAATCGCGCTTTAAAAAAGCGTATCAGCTGGTACGCAAAGCAACCTAACTACTTACAAACGGTGAGTAAACGCGCAGCGCCTTACTTGTATCACATCGTAAAAAAAATTGAGCAAAAGCAATTACCTATGGAGCTCGCTTTACTACCGTTTGTAGAAAGCGATTTTAGACCAACAATAGCCTCATCGCAGCAAGCGGTGGGAGTTTGGCAGCTCGTTGGTGCAACAGCGCATCATTTTGGTGTTAAGTCAGACCAATGGTATGACGGGCGCCAAGATGTACTTGCTTCAACCGATGCCGCACTTGATTACTTAAGCTACTTACATAAACGCTTTGATGGTAATTGGCTGCATGCTTTGGCCGCTTATAATAGTGGCGAGGGCCGGGTTAAACGTGCAATCGAAAAAAACAAAAAACGCGGTAAAAGCACCGATTACTGGTCACTCAGCCTTCCAAAAGAAACCGCCGACTACGTACCCAAGTTACTCGCTTTAAGCTATTTAGTTAAGCACCCACAAAAGGGCATTAAACGTCCAAAGCTTGCGTATAAGCCATTTACAACGCAGATGAACATAGGTCAACAATTCGACTTTTCAGTCATCGCTAAACTCTCTGGTATAGGTTCAAAGCAGTTACACGCGATTAATCAGGGATATTTAAAAAATCAAAGCTCACCTAACGGGCCGCATACTTTACTGCTTCCCATTGGGCAAGAGACATTATTAAAAAGTCAGTTTTTTAAATCAAACTTTGCTGGAGAGTATATCGTTAAACAAAACGACACGCTTTACGGTATCGCTAGACGTTTTAGAATGTCGGTAAAAGCGTTAAAACAACTTAATAATAAAAATAATAATTTAATAGGCGTTGGAGAAAAGTTATTAGTTGGACAACCTAAAACCCTGCCAAGCACATTAACAGTTGATTACAAAATTAGCCCTTATCTAGAACACCAAGAAATTGCGATTCCCACCATTGAAATAGATTACGAAGTTAAGCTGGGTGATAGCCTTTGGAGTATAAGCCAGCTATACAATGTACCTCATAGCGACTTGGCAAAATGGAATAAGCTTTCTGCATCAAGCATTTTAAAACCTGGCACTCAGTTAGTGCTATTTATACCTCAAGCCGAAAAGCAAAAAGCAGCACCAATAAAAAAAGATTTTCTGCTAAATTTACAAAAAACACTAAATCAGCCACGTTAAGTTTATAAACAAGTATATTTCGCGTAAAATTGCGCCCTAACATAGTTATTATTTGAAGAGACAAGCATGCAAATTAGCAAAAATTCAGCAGTTGAATTTCATTACACCCTTAGCGAAGCGGGCGAGCAAATTGAAAGTAGCACAAACGAAGCGCCACTTACTTACATTCATGGCAGCGAAGGCATGCTTCCTGGTTTAGAAAAAGCACTAGAAGGCAAAGAAGCGGGCGAGAAATTTAGCGTTACTCTTGAGCCAAGTGAATCTTACGGCGAACGTGTTGATGACCTAATTCAACGCATCCCATTAAAGCACTTACAAGGCGACGTTAAAGTATGGAAGCCAGGTATGACTGCAATGGTTAGCTCTAACCAAGGTCGTCATCAGGTAACTATTGTTAAGGTTGGTCGTTTTAACGCAGATTGTGATTTAAACCACCCATTTGCTGGTAAAACGCTAACGTTTGACGTTGAAGTTATATCGGTACGTGAAGCAACAAGTGAAGAAGTTTCTCACGGACACGTGCACGCTGAAGGCGGCTGTGGCCACTCTCACTAGTCAGCAATAAAGGAAGTAAGTATGTCTAAAGTTGCAGTCGTTACAGGTGGTACAAAAGGTATTGGCTTAGCCGTAGTAAAGCGTTTGCTAAACAATGGCTATGAAGTACATAACCTTGATATAGAGCTGAGCGAAATCGGTATATTTCATCAATGTGATGTAAGTGATGTATCCGCGGTACGCAACTGTATCAACGCTATCTGTGAACAAAGCCAACGTATTGATGTACTTGTTTCTAATGCTGGAAAACACTTAAGCGCAAATATAGAAAGCACCGACGAGCAAACTCTCGATGCACTTTTTGCGCTTAATGTAAAAGGCGCTTATGCCGCAATACAAAGCGTATTGCCAAGCATGAAAGCGCAAAATGGCGGCGCTATTATATTAGTCGCTTCCGATCAGGCAATTATAGGTAAGCAAAACTCTTTTGCGTATAACCTAACAAAACATGCCCTTGCCTCAATGGCTAAAACAACGGCGCTTGATTACGCGGGTTTTAATATTAGAGCAAATGCGGTGTGCCCTGGCACAATAGAAACCCCGCTTTTTCATAACGCAATAGATGCGTATTGCAAAAAGAGTGGCGCAAACAAAGCTGAAATAGTTGCCGAGGAAGCAAGTCTTCAACCGCTTAACCGATTAGGTCAAGCCGATGAAGTTGCTGCCCTTGTAAGCTTTTTAGCAAGTGATGATGCCAGCTTTATTACTGGCAGCCTACAAAGTATTGATGGTGGTTATACAGCGCAATGAATACCGCCCAATGAGTAATGTGCAATGAGCCTAAAAATTATTGACCCACACGTCCACTTTTTAAATTTAGCAGAAGGTCAATACTCATGGCTACAAGGTGCTAACCCACCAGCATGGCCAAATTTAGACAAAATAAAACAGCCAGTAAGTGCAGAGCAACTTGTTAAAAGCACCGACTTTGAACTTGCAGGCCTTGTACATATAGAAGCAGGGTTTGATAACACCTCCCCTATTAACGAGCTAAACTGGCTAAGCTCACATTTAAAAAACCTGCCTTTTAAAGCCATTAGTTACAATCAAATTGACTCACCCGCAGATCAATTTACACATTGCTTAAAAGCTTTAGCACATTCAAATTTATGTGGCATTAGGGATATAACCGAAGGTAGTGATGCAAAGCGTTTATTAGATGCTAATAGCTTTAAAAACCTAATTACATTATCAAATACACAACTTCATTTTGAAGCGCAGTTTGATATTGAAAATAGCGAAATAACCAAACAAGTGGCTTACTACGCAAAGCAACTACCGCAACTTCAAATTATAATTAATCATGCAGGACTGCCAAGTAATTTAAATACTTGGCAACAAGGTGTTGAGTTACTTGCTCAGCATGACAATATTGCAATTAAATTTTCTGGCTTTGAATTACTTAAGCTCACCTGCGAGCAACAAGCAGCGTGTTTTAATTTTATTTTTAATCACTTTGGCCAGCAACGTATTATGTTTGCTAGTAACTTCCCTGTGTGCCAAATAAACACAAGCTACAACAACCTTTGGCATAATTATAAAGCTATATGTTCAAGCAATAAGATATGGCACAACCTCAGCTATACAAACGCTAAGCACTACTACCAAGTGTAAGTAAAACTAGTTATATTAAACTCTCTTTTTATGATAATACGGCCAATTTATGAAAATGTACTTTTTACTAATCGTTGTATTTTCAACGCTTCTTCTCAATGGCTGCATATCTCAAAATCCAGACCCGACACCTAAGCTGCAACATGCTCTACTGGCAAAGCCAAATAAAACAGCGGTTAGCAATGCAATTAAAACACTTGTACATATGCAAGAGACTCAATTAGCTGATGATGTATTTACTACCAGCAGCACAGTAACCCTTAGCAATGTAGATGGTAATAATATTATCGACACGCAAAGCCGCAATACACCCGATCAGTTTGAATTGATGATTAAAGGCAAGCAATGCTATATACGCCACCTTGATAGTAAAGCAACTATTGAACTTAAAGACGTGGAATGTAAAATCAACGAGTTATAACAAGCTTTACCTCCCCCAAAACAAGTAAAAGCCGGTAAGTGACTAATCACTTACCGGCTTTTTATATAACCTAAACTCAGATTAAAAAGTTACTTAATTTCTACACGTTGAGAGCGCATAACAATCTCATCGTTTAACTCAATACCCAACCCTGGCTCTTCTGACACTTCAAAGAAGCCATTTTTAGGTTGTGGGTCTTGTAAACATAACTCGCGGTTCCACTTTTTAATCGCATAAGTATGATGCTCATGAATCAAAAAGTTAGGAATAGCCGTTTCTAAGTGCAGTGATGCAGCTGTTGCAACTGGCCCGCCACATACGTGAGCTTGAATACGCACATCAAAAATATCAGCGTAATCACACACTTTTTTGGTTTCGGTAAAACCACCACATAAACCAATATCTGGTTGTAGAACATCAATACTTTGATCTTCTAAATACGGACGTACACCCCAGCGATTATACAAACGTTCACCACCAGCAATTGGCACATTAACTTTATCTGCTACTTTTGCGTGTAATGAGTGGTTTAAGTAGTTAACTGGCTCTTCAAAGTACATACAGTCAAATTCTTCTGCAATTTCACCTAACTGAATGGCTGTTGTCACACCTGGCAAACTGTGGCATTCAAAAATAATGTCTACTTCGTCGCCTACTGCTTCGCGAATAGCTTGCATGCGTGCACGGTATAGTTTCATTTCAGTACGTGAGATTATTTTTGTACGGTCGTAATAAGTATTACCGTCCTTATCGTACTGAATTGGATCTACTTTTACTGCATCGTAACCTTCGGCCATAGCCTTTAAGGCAGCTTCTGCATATTCTTGCGGTTGTACTAGCGCTTTAAATTCACTATCCCAGTCAAACTGTAATTGCGATGCGTAGGTACGTAGTTTGTCGTTAACTTTACCGCCTAACAATTGATATACAGGTAAACCAAGCGCTTTACCTTTAATATCCCAAAGCGCGGTATCTATTGCACTCATTGCTGCGTATACAACAGGTCCGCCGCCTAAGCCCCAAAAGCTTTCACGTAACATACGAGACCATAGTTTTTCTGTTTGAAATGGGTCGTGGCCGATTAAAAAGGCGTCGGCCATTTCCTTAATCATAGCCGCTGCAGCACTGTGACCTAAATCATATGCAAGGCCCGCTTCGCCAACACCACTAATGCCTTCATCAGTATGAATACGAACAAAAACAGGTGTCCAAGAAGGTCTATCAGGACAGTGAATATCAAATACTTCAACGCGATTTACTTTCATTAAAATTCCTTATTAACCACTACGGGTTATTTTGCAAAACTAGGGTCAAGTCGATACGCTTTACGTAACATAGCAGGCCACGCAAGTTGCCCGCCAGTACTACCACTGTGTACTACGTTTGCTTGATTATAAATATTGTCGATTATAGGCTGCGGCACTTCAATAACTTCTTGCGAACTTGCTTGCAGTGCTAATTGTATTTCGCACGCGCGTTGTAAATCATAAAAACGCATAAACGCATCACCCACAGTTGGGCCTACTGTTAAGCCACCGTGGTTTACCAATAACATATGGTTAGTGCTGCCCAAATCGTCTTGCAGCACTTTTCTCTCATCGTCGTTTACTGCAAGCCCTTCGTAGCCATGATAAGAAAGCGATGGCAGTGAAAACATTGAATACTGGCTAAGCGGTAATAAACCATTCTTTTGTGTAGCTACAGCGATTGTTTCTTTAGTATGAAGGTGAATAACACAATGCGCGTCTTCGCGTACCTCATGAATCGCACTGTGAATAGTAAAGCCAGCAGGGTTAATACTAAATGGCGTATCGTCAATAATGTTACCGTCTAAGTCGACCTTTACTAAATTAGACGCAGTTACTTCATCAAAGGTTAAACCAAAGGCATTTACTAGGTAGTGATCGGTGCCAGGCAAACGTGCTGATAAATGCGTATAGATCAAATCCCCCCAACGAAAGTGCTCTACCAGTCTGTAACACGCAGCTAAATCAATACGCAGTTGCCACTCTTGTGCTGATACTTTGTTTTTTAAATCGAGTTTGGGTAAATCAAACATAATAAGCCTTTTAAAAACGTACATTATTAACCTGTACGAACAGATGTTTAGAAGTCTAAAGCAGTCTCTATTTTATAGCAAACACCAAACAAAACAGCCACACTATTGTGTGGCTGTTTATAAAACTAAAATACCAATTGCATTAAAATGGTATAACTGCGTAAATTATTTTACGTTAGCTAGATAATCTGCAATTGCTTCAAACTCTTCATCAGTTACCGTTGCAACCATTGCTTTCATTGCCATAGTCATACCGTTATTACGTGCACCTGATTTAATGTCTTTCATTTGCGCTACTAAGTAGTCTTTGTTTTGACCACTTAGTTTAGGGTACATTCCCATAATTGGTGCTTTACCTTCAGCGCCATGACAGGTTTGACAATTTTTAGCGGTATAAAGTGTAGCGCCATCGGCAGCAGCTGCATTAAACGACAAACTTGCGGCTAAAGTAATGCCCGCGCCTAATAGTAGTGTTTTCATCTTGCTCATTGTATTTACTCTTCTTTTTTGACGGTTAGAAAAAACTGTTCTATTGATTGTAGTAAACAATCAAATAAAAAGCATACGTACGAAACGACGCTAGACGATCAACTTAACCAAAAACCGCTAACTCGTTTCTATCTCATTTTTATATACTTTAGCAAATAAAAATGAGCTTGCCCTTAATAGACTGTTACCACACTATATCATCTGGTACTTCAAAGTCTGCGTATGGGTCATCTTCATCTTTTGGTTTGTTTTCAGGCTCCACATGAAAAACAATATACTTTTCGTCAACTTCAGCCACTTTGCGTGCTGGTTCGTCGTCTAATACGTAAAATTGCCCTTCTAGTACACAAATAGCTAAACGACCGCCCGATAACGCTTTTTGCGTTTTCTCGTTCACGTCTAGGTTTTTTACTTTGTTTTGATAAGTAAAATTAAATGTGCGCTCACCACGAATAGCGTCTTGATTGTGGTGCTCTAAAATTTGTTTAACACGCGCTTCTTGCTCGCGTTGCTTTAAGCTCACTTGGCGTGTTTGGTTAAGCTCTTCAGCTTTTTTTTGCTGCTCTAGCTTGGTTTGTTGTATATGCTTTTGCAGATCACTTGGGTTACTAGTAGCCCCTTTCTTTTGCTTTTTTTGTTGCTTACGCTTTTCTGATTTAGCAACTTTAGCATTATGCGATGTTGTTAATCCTGCTTGAAGCAATTGGTCTTGTAATGAACCCATGGCTTTGTTCCACTAAAAACTAATATTAGGGTTATTTTAATCACCAACGAGTTCAAATAACAGCGCTATCGACATTAATCTAACAAACTAATTAAAACAATCCATGATATGACGCAAAGAGCATGGTTTTAATTATCAATTAAAAACAATTTTTAATTCAATGTCACGTAACCAATCAGCAAATGTATAAGCCATATAATGCGTTTACCTCATCTACTCATTTGCTCGGTATTTATATTTTTTGTACTTTATGCACCACAACCTCTACTTAGCCTTTTTGCAAGCGAATTTAATGTAGCCCCTGCAGTAGCTGGCAGCTTAATGACTGCAACTATGTTGCCCTTAGCCATTGCCCCGCTCGTCTATGGTTTGTTTTTGGCAAAAAGAAATCCATTACTAATATTACGTATTGCAATGGTGTTTTTAGGCCTTAGCTGCTTACTTTTTATATATGTACCTAGCTTTGAGCTTTTGCTATTAGTTAGATTTTTACAAGGCCTAACGCTTCCAGCAGCCTTAACTGCAATGACTAGTTATATAGGCATGAGTTATAGCGCTGATACACTTCAAAAAAATATGACCCTATATATTGGTAGCAGTATAGTTGGAGGCTACTTTGGCCGTGTCCTCGCGGCTTTATTTAGCGATTTATGGAATTGGCAGAGCTTTTACTACGTTATTGCTTTTATGCTTATTTTTTTAGCTTTAACAATCAAACATTCTCAATTTTCGAACCCAGCAACAAAGTCTCAGCTTTCGCCACTTAACTACATTAAACAACTTAAAGAAGGCGCTGTACTTAAAGTGTACGGTGCCGTTTTTTGTATGTTTTTTTGCTTTGCTGCACTACTTAATTACTTACCGTTTATATTGCAAAATACGTTTTTAATAACAAATACTCGCGACATAGGTTTAGTTTACAGTGGCTATTTAATTGGGGCTCTAGCCTCGATTGCCGCGCCTTGGTTACTTAAAAAAGCCCCTTCTCCTTGGCATTTATTAACTGCAGTCTTTAGTTTTTATAGCGTGAGTATTATTTTACTAATGAGCCACCAGCTCAGCTTATTTTTAATCGCATTTACTTTGTTTTGTGGTGCAATGTTTGTGATTCACTCAACCGCAGCGCCGCTCGTTAATAAAATAAGCAAAGCACCACCCAGTGTGACCAATGGCGGGTATGTATCGTTTTATTACAGTGGTGGAGCGCTTGGCTCGTTATTACCCGGTGTGGTGTACCAACATCATGGGCAAACAGCGTTTATGTTTACGCTGCTTGCTGTTTGCTTATGTGGTTTATTGCTAATTTTGTGGGCTTACTTAGAAGGCAGAAATACAACGCGTGGCTGATGTTTTGTGTGATTAAAAAATGTGTTTAAGTCAGCTTTACTAAGTAACCATGTTTGGGTGTTCTCAAACGGATGACAATGAAACAACTCTCCATGCCAAATCTCTTGATCAACCCATAAGCTTACTTCGTTTTGCTTATCATTTAAAAGAGCCAACATTGATACACACCCAGGCGCTACCTTTAAATACTTAGCTAAACGCTCACTTGAAGCAAATCCTAAACGTGAAAGTCCTTGCTGCTTTGACAATGTCTTTAAGTCGAGTTGCTTATCGTGTGCTGTAATAACTAAAAAGTGTCGCTTACCTTCGTTATCACGCAAAAATAGGTTTTTAAGACGCGTACCCGGGCGTTCAACCATAAACTCATCAGCCGCTAAGCTCGTGTGTAGCGGTGGATGTTCTATCACATCGTAATTAATACTTAGCTGCGCTAAAAGCTCTGCTAACTTGCTTTTATCAGCCAACATATTACAAACAACGCCCTCTTAATTGTACGCTTAGGTCTCGCCATAAAACTTCACTTACTTCGTGTTTATTATCGCAATACTGGCGCTCTTTTAACTCTTGGTTTAATAACTCAACAGCTTGATCTTCTAACTGCAGTTTTAGCACACTTGACTCTTCAAAATGCTCTTGCTCAATATACTGCTTAACTTCACCACGGCTTGGTCTGTTGTTAGGACCACGGTCTAGGTTAAAGTTTTCACGATTTTTAGCTTTTACCGAAACAACATAAGCAAAAAGTTTATTGCCTTGCTCATCTTGCCTTTCGTGAAACTGTTTATTATTTATTTCAAAAGGAGGACTGTCATTTGAGGCACAACCAGCGAGTAAAACCATAAGCGCTAGAACACATTTTTTCATTGTTTTTTATCGTTTTAGTTTTGAATTAAGCCGAGTCTAACAAAAATTGACGTAAACAGTGAAAATTTACGAAAAAATACTTGACCAAATTTATAAAAAAACTTAAAGTTCGTCCCGCTTGGAACTCAGCAGCCAAGCAGTTACATTATTATATGTAACTTAGGAATGTGGGGCTATAGCTCAGCTGGGAGAGCGCCTGCCTTGCACGCAGGAGGTCAGCAGTTCGATCCTGCTTAGCTCCACCACTTTCCTACTCCTTTTCAAATTCGCTCTACTCTTCTATTTTTTCATTGTTTTTATTATTTTTTGACACCCTACTATTCTAATTTTTCATTCTATATAATTTTAAATTTATCCATTCAACTTGTGTCTTTACAAGTTCTTAGCTATACATAATGTCACACATTAGTACTTTAGGCTTAACATGGACAACCCTAAGCGTTCAACGCTAAAAAAGCTAGCTGCAATAGGTTTAACAGCTGGTGCAATAACACATGCGCCTTATGTTTTTGCCCGAAAAAAAGTGACGTTAAGAGTGCTTGGTACTCATGTAACACTCCAAGAAGCTATTCGCAAACAAGCGATGAGCGACCTAGGTATTAATATTGAATTTACCCCCGCAGGTAGCGCTGCTGTTTTGCAAAAGGCATCAATGGACCCTAGCTCCTTTGATTTATACGAACAATGGTCAAACAGCATTAATGTGCTTTGGGATGCAGGTTCTATACAGCCAATAGAAAAAAAACGACTCACCTACTTTAACGAAATAAACCCACTGACTAAAACGGGAAAACTAACCGAAACTGCAAGTATTGGTGCAGGTGATGCCCCTTACAAACTATTAAATGTTCAACCTGATGGGACATTAAGCGCACAAGAAAGCGATCATATTAGCTTTTTACCTTATGTGCATAATGTTGACTCTTTTGGTTACAACACCGATTTTATTAAGCCCGGTATAGCATACGAAACAGAAAGCTGGAGTTGGCTGCTTGATGACGAGAACAGAGGCAAAGTAGCTATTGTAAATGCGCCTACCATTGGGTTATTTGACCTAGCCCTAGCAGCACAAAGTAAAGGGCTTATAAAATTTAACGATATAGGTGCAATAACCCGCCCAGAACTTGATAGATTGTTTAGCATATTACTCGACTTTAAACGCCAAGGTCACTTTAGCGGCTATTGGAACTCAGTTCCCGAGTCAATTGAGTTTATGAAAAGTAAACGTGCCCATATAGAAAGTATGTTTTCGCCTGCGGTTTCAGCCTTAAACAGCCAAAACGTTAATGTACGCTTTGCTGCACCAAAAGAAGGGTACAGAGGCTGGCATGGTGTTATGTGCTTATCATCACAAACACAAAATAGCGTAAAAGATGCAGCTTACGATTATATGAACTGGTGGCTTTCGGGCTGGCCAGGCGCATTTATCGCTCGCCAAGGTTATTACATTAGTAATCCACAACGCTCTAAACTACTACTATCTCCGGCTGAATGGGATTACTGGTACGATGGAAAAGTAACAAACGTAGATTTATTAAATACCAATGGCGAAGTAGCAGTAAAAGCGGGAGAGCAGCGTAATGGCGGTAGTTACCATAAACGCTTTAGCAATGTAGCAGTATGGAATACAGTTATGCCAACCTATGACTACAGCTTGCAAAAATGGTATGAGTTGATTAGCCGATAATGATAATAAATTCTATTAAATCAAAAATAATTTTAGCCTTATGCTTACTTGTTGGGCTACTCCTTTTGCAAAGTTACCTATTTAACTATTCGCAAAACGCTTTACTTAGCTTACAACAATCTCAGCATAATGCGCTAATTCAAAGCGAGGCAGTAACGCATTTAGAAAACGACATAATCTCTTTGCAAGGGCATGCGGTTTCATTTATTGACCATGCAAACGAAAATACGATTACCAAATTTAATTTTTATTTAAATAAGGCAAATCTGAATCTTGAACAACTAAAAACAAGCACCTTAAACCACGCACCAGAACACAGTAACTCATTAATTCGCCTTGGCGAGTATTTAAATAGTTATCAAGATACATTTGGCCAAGTTGTCATAAACAGAAAGAAACGTGAACATCTTTACACTACTCAATTTAAACAACCTATTGATGACCTACAAGTAACAATTAGTGATTTAGAAGAGTCTTCAAACAATAGCAATAAAGTTATTTTTAACGATGTTTTACTTACAATTAGTAATTTAAAACACGCAGCGGTAAGTTACCTCTATAAGCCTAATTTTGATGAAGCACAAAATGTTAAACAAAACTTAGACCACTTATATAAAAAGCTAACGAGCACCTCGATAATTAATGAATCATTTTCTAATAAAGCAGTAAATTTAAAACAAGCTTACAACCAATTTGTACTGCTTACCCGCAGCTACACTTTTTCTGTAAATGTAGTTTTAACAGGTATAGAAAACGAATTACTATACTTAACAAATGAAATTAAAAAGATAGAAAAAAACAAACTAGCTAAAACTGAAGACAAGCTAAGTAATCACTTAACTACAAATACAGAACAGGCGAATATATTTGCCGCTTTAATTATGTTAATCGTTTTATTTTTAAGCTATTTTATTTTTAGATCGGTTATAAAACCGATTACTCAACTCACTTTATTACTTAAAGATATGAATAACGAAAAGCCCGTAACTATTTCTAATTACAGCCAAAATCAAACTGAAATAGCATCGGTAATAAAAGCAGCTAATGCTTTATATCTAAAAAATAAGCAAACCAAAGAGCTACTTAACGAAACTCGTGTATTAAATTCTCAAATGGAGGCAATGAATGCCGACCTGACGAGTGCTATGCAGCAAACCGATAAGGCCAATAAAACAAAAATAGATTTTGTAGCTAACATGAGCCATGAGCTTCGCACTCCAATGAATGGTATATTAGGCATGCTGCAACTTTTACAAAGTAGCGAACTTCCTTCAAAACAAAAGCACTATGCAGATAAAGCCTTTTCAAGCGCTCAAAACCTATTACAAATCTTAAATAATATTTTAGATTTCTCTAAGCTAGAATCTGACAAAGTTCAGTTAGAGCAAATCCCGTTTACCTTACATACTATTGTTTCCAACGTTCAAAATTTGTTTTCAACTAATGCAAAACAAAAAGGCTTAGGATTAAACTTTATTTTACATGTAGATGCGGGCCTTGAACTTATTGGCGATCCCATGCACCTAAACCAAATAATTAATAATTGTGTAGGCAATGCAATTAAATTTACAGAGCATGGTGAAGTATCATTAATTATAGAAGCAACATCTCAACACGAAAAAACAATAAACCTACGCTTTAGTATAAAAGATACCGGAATTGGAATGACGGAAGATCAATCAAAAATTATATTTCAGTCTTTCTCACAAGGTGATTCGAGCACAACAAGGAAGTACGGCGGTACCGGTTTAGGACTCACTATAAGCAAACAATTAGCTAAACTGCTTGGCGGAGATATTCAAGTAAGAAGCACGATTAATCAAGGTAGCGAGTTTTTCTTTACTCTACCCTTTACCTTATCTGAGCAGCAAAAACTTAAAAAACATGCCCTATTAATTAGCCCCGATAATGAGCAAATTAAAAAATTAATGGACTTGCTAAGTAATATAAATATAACAACAGAAACAACACAAGAACCATTAAGGGCCATTGCTAAAATGTCTCAGCCCAATAGTCCATTTAGTATTGTAATAATGTCGATAGAGAAAAAAGAGCTCAACGATAACTTTATTTTACAGCAACTGTACGCTAAAAATAAAAACGCTAATGAAAAACTGACGCTTATTTTGTTAATTACCGATGAAGAGTTCCCTGAACCAATTGCAAAAAATGAAAATATAGACATTATCATTATTGGTAATAAAAATAGCGAAGTAGAAGTATTAAGAAAGCTTTCACCTAGTAACTTTAAAGAAAAGCTATTGAAACCTCATCCTAAATTTTCTGGATTTAATGCACTGGTTGTTGATGACAATAAAATTAATCAAGAAATAGCCTCAGCTCTTTTAGCTAGATTAGATATGACTGTAATCATTGCTGATAATGGACATGATGCATTAGATAAAGTAGAGATAAATGACATCGATATTATTTTTATGGATGTTCAAATGCCAGTTATGGATGGGCTAGAGGCAACAAGAATATTAAGAGAGCGAGGCTACAAAACCCCAATAATTGCAATTACTGCCGCTGCCGATCCTAGTGATAGAAAAGCAGCGTTTAGAGCGGGTATGGATGACTTTTTAGTCAAGCCAATTATTTTTGATGCGCTTTACAAAAGTATAGAAAAGCACCTACAAAGTAGCGAACCACTAAGTACTATAAATCTCCCATTAGCAAAAGAAAACTTAGAGAATAATGACGAATTATTAGTGAAATTATTTACTCAATTCGTCAACGATTACAATGACTTTTCGATTAAAGCTGATATATTAATCAAAAATGAAGAGTTCGAAAGCCTAACTCGACTCGTGCATACACTTAAAGGGTTAGCTGGTACATTAGGTTTGGAACTACTGGAACAAAGTACCCAAAGTACCCAAAGTACCCAAAGTATTGAGAAGAAATTAATTGATGGAAAAAGCATTAAATTATCCAACTTTACTGATCAATTAACACTCACGCTTTTTGCTATAAAACAGTTTTTAGTAGCTGAAAACCTAAAAAAAGAGCATATACAATTACAAGAACTAGGAAGTGAAGATTCAGTTATTGATGATATATATTCATTAGCATTAACGGCTCGTCCAATACCTAGTAGTTTGATTAGGCAATTAGACAGAAATAAGTACGATCGAGACCATCCTTTATTTAAGCTCAAAGAAGCTATCGATCATTTTAACTACGCGTTAGTAATTGAGCTAGTTGATAACTATAGAAACGATAATAAAAATTAGGCATAACCACCAACCTGAACTAGATTTAATGTTGCAAAGAACGCAAAGAAGGATAGATAGTGCATTCAAATTATCTCGCAAATGGCAATGGATTAACTGCAGAGCAAAAGCAAAAACCTTTAATTCTTATTGTTGATGACGAACCTAGTAATTTACACGTATTAGTTGAAGGACTTTTAACTGATTATGACGTACGTATTTCTACAAGTGGTGAACAAGCCCTCGTATTTGTTGAGTCAACACGTCCAGATTTAATTTTGCTCGATATAATGATGCCGGGCATGGATGGCTATGAAGTATGTAATATACTTAAAGCTAAACAGAACACGAAAGGGATCCCTGTCATATTTGTAACAGCGCTTACCGAAGAGGAGTCTGAAGAAAAAGGCTTTGCCATGGGCGCAATTGATTACATACATAAGCCTTATAAATTAGCACTCGTTAGAGCGCGTATTCGTACCCACATTACAGCACAAGGCATGCTAGATAGGTTAATAGAAAAAAACTTTGATCTGCACGATAAACTCCTCGAAATAGAATCGCTTGCATTAGAATTAAGTGAGCGTGAAGAAGAACTCAAACAGCTTTCTTCAAAACAAAAATTATTTTATCAAGCTTTAACGGGCACTGCAGATGGCGTTGTTATTACAGACAATGATGGCAAAATAATTGCTGTAAATCCCTCTTTTTGTCGTATTACAGGTTACTGTGAAGCTGATTCGCTGCAAATGCAGTTGCACGATGTAAAACAAAATAATCATCCAAGTATTAGCTTTGATCAAGTTTGGCATCATGCAAATAGAGCGGGTTACTGGAGTGGTGAGCTGGTAACAAGACGAAAAAATGGCGAGCTTTATCCCGAATTACTAACTCTCAGTATGGTTAAAGGCGATCAAGATACAAACGTACATTACATTGGTGTATTTAGCGATATATCTAGCTTAAAAGTCACTCAAGAACGAATAGATTACCTAACATGGCATGATGAACTTACAGGCCTACCTAATCGAAATGGATTTTTAAAACAATTAGAACAACAACTCCAAGTCTGCACCTCTGAAAAAAATTACGCTTATATTTACATTATTGATATAGATAGCTTCCACTCAATTAACGATGGTTTAGGCTTACTTGCCGGCGATAAAATACTAAAAGAGCTTACTAAGCGTGTTCATTCCCATCTTGATAAAAAAGATATTATTGCTCGTTTAGGCAGTGATGAATTTGCAGTATTGTGTACACTTGATAAAGGTATAGGCCGAACTAGAGCTCAAATAGTTGCCCAGAGAAAAGCACAAGAGTTATTAATTGCCGTAAATCAGCCTTTCTTTGTTGATGAACAAGAAATAAGTTTAACTGTGAGCATTGGCACGTATATTTTCCCTCGAGAAGATCAATGGGAAAGTGCTATAGAAACAATTAGAAACTGCGAAGCTGCTTGTTACAAAGCAAAAGAGAAAGGGGGTAACAGAATTACCTTTTTTGATACCTCATTTGGCGAGCAAGCAAAGCGTCGTTTTGAAATTGAGCAAGATTTACGCAAAGCAATTACGCAAAATGAACTTTCCCTTTATCTACAATCTCAATTTGACAGAAATCATAAACTTAAAGGTGCTGAGGTTTTATTACGGTGGGAACATCCTCAAAAAGGGTTTATTAGCCCAGGGGAGTTTATATCGATCGCTGAAGAGTCTGATATTATTTATGATTTGGATTGCTGGGTCAGCTCAAACGCTCTAAAAATCTTAACGCAGATTAGTAAAACACACCCTGATTTAAACTTATCTATAAATATAAGTGGACGCCACTTTCATGAGCCACGCTTTTTAGACTTCATCAGCAATAAAATAGAACAATATGGGATTAATCCTCAACAGCTGACTATTGAAATTATTGAAGGGACTTTACTTAATCATATGGAAGCAGCCATTAGCGCTGTCCATCGTCTTAAAAAGTTAGGTGTAAGAGTATCAATTGATGACTTTGGTACTGGATATTCGAGCTTAACTTACCTAAAACAATTACCAATACAAGAACTAAAAATAGACCGTTCTTTTGTTTTAGAAGCACCTACCGATAATAATGATAAATTAATTATTGATATGATTGTAAACTTAGGCCGTGTATTTGAACTCGAAATAGTGGCTGAAGGTGTGGAAAATCAATCTCACTTTGATTTATTTAAAGAATACCCTGAAGTAATATTACAAGGCTACCATTTGCATAAACCTGAACCTGCAAATGACTGGCTTGATAAATTAAATTAAATTAATTACAGAGTAGTCTGAAAAAACAAAAAGCCGAGTATTTCCATACTCGGCTTTTTAATAAAATTAAGCTTTAGCGGTTACTCGCGAACTTGGCCTTCACCATTCACTAAGTACTTCTCAGTAGTTAGTGACTCAAGCCCCATAGGGCCGTATGCATGAAGCTTAGAAGTTGCTATACCAATCTCTGCACCTAACCCTAGTTGTGAGCCATCTGAAAAGCGAGATGATGTGTTAACCATCACTACAGATGCATCAACACTGCGTTGGAACAACTCTGCAGCAGCTTCGTTTTTGGTACAAATTACTTCTGTGTGGTTTGATCCAAACTGTGCGATATGTTCAACCGCTGCCGTAAAGCTTGGAACTACGCGAATAGCGATTTCTAGGTCTAGGTATTCTTCACCAAATTCGTTATCGGCTAACACAGTTGCATTATCAAAGTATTTAGCTGCAAAGCTGTCAGCATTTATTTTTACACCTTCTTGGCGTAATACAACTGCGCACAGATTTAAAAACTCATCTGCAACATCTTGATGAACTACTAAGCCCTCAAGTGCATTACAAACACCCGTACGTTGCGTTTTACCGTTAAGTAGTAAGTTAAGCGCAATTTCTAGGTCTGCATCTTTATCTACATATAGATGACAAACGCCTTTGTAATGCTGAATTACTGGGATCGTGCTGTTTTCAGTAACAAAGTTAATTAAGCCTTCACCGCCACGTGGAATTATTAAGTCAATGCTTTCACGTTGCTGCATTAATTCCATTAATAGTGCACGATCTGGATCTGGAATCACTGAAATAAGTGATACTGGTAAGTTATGTTTTTCAAGTACGCTGTGCATTACACTTGCGATAGCTTGCGAACTTTTAAGTGCTTCTTTACCGCCACGTAAAATTACGCCATTACCTGATTTAAAACATAATGCGCCAGCGTCTGCTGTTACATTTGGGCGGGCTTCGTAAATCATACATACAACGCCAAGAGGTACGCGCATTTTACGAATTTTAATGCCATTTGGACGTTCTGTAATATCACGTAGCTGACCAACAGGATCGTCCAGGCTTACGATTACTTCAATACCTTCTGCCATTGCTTCAATACGCTCAGCGTTTAGAGTTAAGCGGTCGATCATTGAGGCTGCTAAGTTATTGTCGCGTGCTGCGCTTAGGTCACTTTCGTTTTCTTTGATTATAAATGCTTTTTGCTCTCTTAGTGCCGCTGCCATTTCAACTAATACTTGGTTTTTAGTCTCGGTATCGAGTAAAGCAAGTGTATGTGCAGCTTTTGCTGCCTGACGTGAAATGTCCGTAATTAAACTCATGACTTCTCCAATAATGCGATATGTTTTTCAGATATAACTGGTCCAATTGAATCCTGCATTTTTTCGCTGAATTCACTCTGTTCGTTGTCTGCAATAAAGTTTAACAAACAGCTACTATAATTTGCGGTCGCTTTCGCCAAACGCGTACCGTCTTCACTACGTACTAAAATGGTATCACCAACAGCAAATTCACCATGAACTTCCATGATTTCATCACCACGAATACATCCGCTTTCACCTTCTAGCGATTCGTCAAATGATCCATCAACAACAACTTCGCCTTGCTCGTTCGCTGTGTGTGTCATCCAGTGTACAGAATCTTGCATTGGTTTTTCGTACGGTAAAAATACGCTGCCAGGGTTTTCTCCAGCTAGCAGCTTTGTAAATGTTTCTTCTTTAAAGCCGTTTATAATATAAGTCGCTATACCATGTGACGTTGCTTTTTCGGCTGCTTCTATTTTAGTTTTCATGCCACCAGTGCCAACAGCACTTGTTGCACATCCTGCCATAGCATAAATAGATTCATCAATTGATTTTATTTCAGGCAGTAACACGGCATCGTCGTGCAAATTAGGATTTTTATCATAAAGTCCATCAACATCCGAAAATATTAATAACGCATCAGCATCTGCTGCTGCTGCAACCATTGCTGATAAGTTATCGTTGTCACCTACTCGCAGCTCGTCAGTGGTGACGGCATCATTTTCATTAATGATAGGGAGTACACCATGCTCAAGTAAAGTGAATACGGTTTCGCGAATACTTTGGTAACGCTCACGGTCACGTAAATCGCCGTGCGTTAATAATAACTGCGCAGAAGGAAAGTCAAAAAAGCGGTCCCACATGGCAATCATTTCTGTTTGGCCTGCTGCCGCCATTGCTTTTTTCATTACCACAGATCGAGGTTTGTCTGATGGGAATAAATGCGCGCCAGCCGCTACTGAACCAGATGATACTAAAATCACCTCTATCCCGCGGGCACGACAACGAACAATGAACTGTGCGATGGTTAATATGTAACGCGAACGGCAGCCATCTTGATCTGGTGCAATTAATGCACTACCTACTTTAAGTACGATACGTCGCCAATTTAACTTTTGCATAAATGCTCAACTTTCCATTTTATCTGCGCTCGCCTTAATTAGACGAGCTAAAACTAAGTAGCTAGGTTTAAAACATAGCTTCGAATTTTTCTTTTCATTTAGGCAACACTTTTTTACACACACGCGAAAACCATATCTAAAACGAGAGGCTTAGATTTAAGGTTAAGTACAAAGTAGTAACAACCCAATAATATTGAGCAGCACTAATCAAAAAATTTAAAAGTGTTGTTTATGCATCGCTGTAAAAAGCTGTGTGTGGCTTTTTTATTAACAACATACATAGAGCCTCTAAAGTCTGATACACCAACAGATAGGGTGAAGACCAAAGGACCGAGATTTAACCGCCACGATGGGGGGCTAAATATTGAAAGTAATAGTTCAACTCAAACCTTTATTTACTTAAATAATTAAATAAACTTGTTTGGCAAAACAATACCAAGAATTCGGTAAATGATATTTTGTAATGTTCAAATACTAGCAACATCACTAATGCATGATTATAAAGATTAAAAATGACGTTAAGATTAACAAGCCTGTATTATCTTTAATAAACTTCATTAGATGACTAATTATTAGAACACGAAGTATAATACACTAAATACCCCTTTAAAATCAAGGTTAAAATTCGAACTAAGCTAATACGAAACACTGATACCCTTTATATTGTTATTAAAATTCAATAAATTAAACAATTAATACACTTTAAAATAAGATGACTAAGTTCTCGCTAAATAATTTAAGCCTACTAATCTTTTATAAGCAGCTAAAATTGATTAGTAATATTTGAATTTCCCGTGTATACCCCTGTATTAATAATTAACAAAAGTTATACTTTCTAAACAAACCGTCATCAATAAGGAATTCTTAATCTATGTCAGCAATTTACATAGCCGGTATCGCACTTTGCTCTGTGCTTGCCCAATGGGTAGCGTGGGCTTTTAGAGTACCCGCTATTCTTTTTTTATTGCTTACTGGTCTTCTACTTGGACCATTTAGTGGTGTACTAGATCCTGATGCACTTTTAGGTGATTTACTATTTCCAGTAGTATCACTGAGCGTTGCAGTCATTTTATTTGAAGGTTCACTCACTCTGCATTTCAGAGAACTGAAAGGAATTGGGAAAGTTGTAAGAAACCTTTGCTCCATCGGTATGCTTACTACCTGTATTATTATTAGCTTAAGCGCCTACTGGTTACTTGAGCTAAATTGGCGTGTTGCTGCGGTTTTAGGTGCAGTGCTTGTTGTAACAGGCCCCACCGTTATAGCACCGTTATTAAACTCAATGCGCCCAACACAAGACATAGACCGCATTCTTCGCTGGGAAGGTATTGTAATAGACCCTATTGGCGCATTATTTGCCGTATTAGTATTTGAAGCTGTAATGCTTGTAGGCCAAGGCGAAGTATTTAGCCACACCATAATTGCTTTAGTTAAAACACTTGGCGTTGGTTTAAGTATTGGTGTTGCAGCTGGCTGGATCACAACGCTACTAATGCGCCGAGAGTGGTTACCATTTGAGTTACATAAGTTTGGTATTTTAGCTTTAGTACTTATTAGTTTTTCTGTATCAAACTACTTAAGCCATGAATCAGGTCTATTAGCAGTGACTGTATTTGGTATTTGGCTTGCGAACCAAGACGATTTAGAAATAGATTCTGTACTTGAGTTCAAAGAAGACTTGTCGATGATATTAATATCAACGCTGTTTATTTTACTTGCAGCACGCTTACAGCTCTCTGATTTAATGATGCTCGATAGCGATGTATTTATATTTTTAGCCATAGTACTTTTTATTGCACGCCCACTGTGTATAGCAATTTCGACCTTTGGCACAGACCTACCAATGAAGTCTCGTTTGGTACTCGCCTGGATAGCGCCTCGAGGAATTGTTGCTGCAGCTGTTGGGTCGGTATTTGCATTAAGCATGATGGAAGCAGGTGTTGCCGATGCTGAAAAAATGGTGCCACTAATATTTACAGTGATCATCATTACAGTTGTACTACAAAGCTTAACAGCCATTCCTGTTGCAAAGCTATTAGGTGTACGCCAGCCATCTCCAAACACTATATTAATTATTGGTGCAAACCATGTATCACGTGCAATTGGGCGTGGCTTACAAGAGCAAAATATTCCGGTTCACCTTTCAGACCCAGCATGGGAAAACTGTAGAATGGCGCGCATGGATGGCTTAGCTTGTTATTATGGTAATCCGCAATCAGAACATGCTGAACGCTATTTACCGTTAACCACTATTCGTAGTGTATTAGCCCTATCGCCAAATCGTCACCATAATGCGCTAGGCGTTCAATACTTTTCGCATTTACTTAATGAAAAAAATGTATTTTCACTTCGTTCATCAACGTCCCATGCAAAAGCAAATAAAGACAGCGCAACGTTTTTATCAAGACAAATACTGTTTGGAGACGAAGGATCGTATGCACGTTTAAGCAGCATTATTGCCAAAGGCGGTAAGGTCAGTTCAACACGTATCTCTGATGAATTCACCTGGGAGCAATATCTAGAAATGAATCCTGAGGCTATCCCTTTGTTTATTCTTAAGGGTGATAAAGACAGCGACGATGATACGCCAGTTAAGTTAAGGCCTTTTACAATCAACATGGAAAAGCCGCCGCAAGAAGGTGAGCGTATTGTTGCATTACAGCCACCTAAAATGTCGGTTTTAAAAGACCCGCAAACAAAGGCTAAAGAAGAAACTTAAATACTTTTACTACCTGTAAAAACACAAAAACCCTAGCTTATAAAGTTAGGGTTTTGTTTTTTAAGAGGCATTAAATTGGAAGCCGGGCGCGAGCAACCACACTATCAGGCATTTTTTGCGCTAACTTTGTCAGCGCTCGCTCAATTTTTTTATGAGTCGCTTTATCTGCCACCATAGAGTTAAATAGCCAACGGTAGGCATCTTCAAAATCACGTGGGCTTCCAAAACCGTCATTAAATAGTTTCACTAAACGCAGTTGTGCCTTTAAATTTCCTTGCGACGAGGCTTCACGCAAATATGTAATTGCCATCGCTTTATCTTGTTGAACTAAACGCCCGGTGTCGTAGTAACGTCCTAACTGCTCTAGCGCTGCCGCTAAGCCTTGCTCAGCCGCTTTTCGCATGTAATACACACCTAACTCGACATTACGATCCACGCACACGTTATAAGCCAGCATATCGCCGTATAAAAATTGATAAGACGGCAATGCCATTTTATTGGCTCGTGCTTCTATATCTTGCACTAACTGGCAATCATCTGCCTTTACACGCGCTAAATGTGTATTTTTATTTATTAACGCAATTAGCTCAGATTCAGTGTACAGCGGCACTGCAGCTGGGCTTTCTGTAGCTAAGCTATTGGTTGATATAAATAAAGACAACGAAATTAACGAAAGCCTTAATACGCAATTACGAGAAAATAAACGCATGCTCACCACTTATAAAAATAAACTTATTAAAAGATATACAAAGATCGTTCCAAGGTGAATTTTAGACACAAAAAAAGCTGCACTAGGCAGCTTTTTTTATCTAATAGTAATTACGCAAACGGGTTGCGAAGTACCATCGTTTCTACGCGGTCAGGACCTGTAGAAATAATATCAATTGGAACACCCGTAATTTCTTCAATACGCTTGATGTAGTCAATCGCAGCTTTTGGTAAACCGTCAAGACTCGTTACACCAACAGTGTTTTCTGACCAACCTGGCATTTCTTCGTATACTGGTGTTACTTTATCGTAACCTTCAGCTGCTAATGGCGTTATGTTAGTAACAGTACCATCTTCAAGCTTGTAACCAGTACAGATTTTAAGTGTTTCTAAGCCATCTAAAACATCAAGCTTAGTTAAACAAAAACCTGAAATACTGTTGATTTGAACTGCACGGCGCATAGCCACTGCATCTAACCAACCAGTACGACGAAGTCGACCTGTTGTTGCGCCAAATTCATGACCTTTATCACCTAGGTGCTTACCAACCGGATCTTGTTTTTCAAGACCATCGTAAAGCTCTGTAGGGAAAGGACCTGAACCAACACGTGTAGTGTACGCTTTAATAATACCTAAAACGTAATCAAGGTTTAGTGGACCAAAACCAGCACCAGTCGCAACGCCACCAGCTGTAGTATTTGAAGATGTTACATAAGGGTAAGTACCGTGATCGATATCAAGTAATGTACCTTGTGCACCTTCAAATAAAATGTTTTCGCCTGCTAAACGCGTTTGATCTAAAAGCTCAGTTACATCTACAACCATTGCTTTTAAGATATCTGCAACAGCCATTGCATCATCAAACGTTTTTTGGAAATCTACAGCATCTACTTTGTAGTAGTTAACTAAAGTGAAGTTATGGTATTCAAGAACTTCTTTTAATTTAGCTGCAAAAACTTCAGGATTAAATAAATCACCTACGCGTAAACCACGGCGCGCCACTTTATCTTCGTACGCTGGACCAATACCACGGCCAGTTGTACCAATTGGCTTATCGCCACGAGCAGTTTCGCGGGCTACATCTAATGCAACATGGAAAGGCAAGATTAGCGGACATGCTTCACTTATTAAAAGACGCTCACGTACAGGTACGCCGCGTTCTTCAAGCATGCCAATTTCTCTCATTAGCGCTTCTGGAGATAAAACTACACCATTACCAATCACACATTTAACATTGTCACGTAATACACCCGATGGAATAAGGTGTAGAACCGTCTTTTCACCTTCGATAACTAAAGTATGACCCGCATTGTGGCCACCTTGATAACGAACTACTAAAGATGCTTTGTCTGTAAGGAGATCAACTACCTTACCCTTTCCTTCGTCACCCCATTGGGTGCCTAATACAACAACGTTTTTGCCCATCGTAAATTCACTTAGAGAAAATTAGGACGAGATTTTACCAGAAAACTAAAGTAAAGATCACCCCTGTTCAGCTTATTTTTTCTGCTCGCAACTGTTCTACCTAAATATCAGCTAATAACCACATAAATAACAGTGATTTAAAGCACTAGATTACATTTAACAAAAAGCCCCGCAAATGCGAGGCTTTTTAACTTTTAAATAATTAAGGTGAAGCTTATTGAGCTTTAGCACCTTTCATATATTGGAAGAAGTCGCTATCTGGTGAAAGTACCATAACGTCTTGCTTATTTTTAAAAGTCTTTTTGTAAGCTTCAAGCGAACGTACAAAACTAAAGAACTCAGGGTCCTTGTTATACGCATTGGCATAAATACCTGCGGCATCAGCATCACCTTGACCACGTACAGAACGCGCATTACGCTCTGCATCGGCAAGCATTACTGTTACACGACGGTCAACACCCGCACGAATAGTCTCGGCTTTTTCCTGACCTTCAGAACGATGCTCTTTTGCAACAGCAGTACGCTCAGCGCGCATACGTTGGTAAATAGAGCTACTTACTTCTTGTGGTAGGTTAATTTGCTTAACACGTACGTCTAACACTTCAATTCCTAGCTCACGCGCGCTTTCAGAAGCTTGTACTAACGCTTCTTCCATTAACTCGCTACGCTCACCTGATACAATTTCGCGAATTGTACGTGTACCAAAGTTTGTACGAAGACCATTGTTTACTTTTTGCTTAAGTAGCGTTTCAGCATATTGCTTATCACCACGGGCACGTAAGTAAAAAGCACTAAAGTCGTTAACGCGCCATTTTACAAACGAATCAACTATTAAGTCTTTTTTCTCACTAGTAACAAAGCGGTCTGGTGCACCATCTAGCGTTTGAATACGTGCATCAATGCGACGCACTTGGCTAAAAAATGGCACCTTAAATTGCAGGCCTGGACCATATACAATCGCTTTATCGTCGCTATCTTTTTGTACTTTACTGAATAACATTACAATTGCTTTTTGTCCTTCAGGTACAACAAATACCGACGAGAAAGACATAACAATGGCAGCTAATAGTATTACTAAACTAAAGTTTTTCATTATGATTATCTCCCATCATTAAAGCGGTCGTTGTTAAAGCGGTCATTACCACTGTTAACAGAGCTATTGCGTGACGTATTTACCTTATTACGTAAATCTTGAATATCACTTGAGCTTGGAAGTGCAACGCGTGTTGCTGTCCCTTGCTTATCCATGATCTTATCAAGTGGTAAATAAATCATGTTATTACCGCCTTTCACATCAACCAGTACTTTAGAGCTGCTACCTAACACTTCTTCCATTGCATCAATGTATAAGCGCTCACGAGTAACTTCTTTAGCTGCTTGATATTCAGGTAATAGCTTTTCAAAACGAGCTACTTCACCTTGTGCTTCTAATGTAATACGTTCTTGGTAACCTTCAGCTTCTTGAGTCATACGTGTTACTTGACCACGAGCACGCGGTTCAATTTCACGAGCATATGCTTCTGCTTCACGGATAAAACGTTCTTCATCTTCTTGTGCAGCAATCGCATCATCAAATGCATCTTTAACTTCAGTTGGCGGACGAGAATCTTTAAAGTTCACGTCAGTCACAATTAAGCCTAAGTTATATGGTTCGATGATCTTATTAAGCTCATCCCATGTATTTTGACGAACAACCTCACGGCCATTAGTTAATACTTGGTCCATTTTTGCATGGCCCACAACGTAACGTAGTGCACTATCTAGTGCTTCTTCTAAGCTACTATCAGCGTTAGTTACGCTAAATTGATAAAGATATGGGTCAATAACACGGTATTGCACCTGAAACTCAACGCTCACTACGTTTTCGTCTTCAGTAAGCATAAAACCAGAAGCCGATAATGAACGAACTGCTTCAATATCTACTGGGATTACCGTTTCAATAAACGTCATTTTCCAACGCAGACCAGGATCAGCAATTCGGTCATATTTACCAAATTGAAGAACCACACCACGCTCGGCTTCTTTAACCGTATAAATACCACTTAACGCCCATACAATAACGGCGATAATAAGTATGAATGAAATACCGGCTCCGCCAAGTCCACCGCCGCTACCATTGCCGGATTTTTTCCCGCCAAATAAGCCGCCGAACTTGTTACTAAACTTGCGGAACACCTCGTCTAAATCAGGTGGGCCTTGATCACGTCCGCCTTTATTATTCCACGGATCTTTGTCATTGCCATTATTACCCGGTTCATTCCAGGCCATAGCTATACTCCATTGTTATCTAAATAAATTAGGAAATTGTGTTAAATCTAACAAATCTACCGCGTTTCTCATACAAAAACCGACATTAAAACGTCAATTTTTAATTACGGTTGATAAAACCAGCAATTTCAGGACCAAATTCTTTAATTAAACGATTCCACTCAACCATTGGCATTCTAACATCTAACAGCCAATTACCTTGCTCATCAAATCGCTCTTCATGTACTGCATTTAAACTAAACAATGCAGCTCTTAGGCGGCCATACAATGGCGTAAGAAATAATGTTTCGTTAAACATCTTCTTAGCAAGTAGCTCACTAATAGCCTCGCTAAGTAGTTCACACCCTTCACCAGTCTGAGCGCTAAGCCATACTCTTATAGGTTGGCCTTCGTCATCTCGATCAATACGTGGACTTACATTATCCAGCGCATCAATTTTATTATAAATTAATAACTGTGGTACTTCATCGGCTTCAATTTCTTTAAGCACCGATTGTACTTGTTCAATATTTTCTTGAAGACGAGAGTCTGCTGCATCAATTACATGCAACTGTAAATCAGCTTCACGGGTTTCTGTTAGTGTAGCTTTAAAAGCAGCAACTAAGTCATGCGGTAAATGACGAATAAAGCCCACTGTATCAGCCAAAATAACAGGACCAACATCACCTAACTCAAGCTTACGTAAAGTAGGGTCAAGCGTTGCAAACAACTGATCGGCTGCGTATACATCTGAGTTTGTAATTCGATTAAATAATGTAGATTTACCCGCATTGGTATAGCCAACTAACGATACCGTAGGTATTTCGTTACGTGTACGAGCTCGCCTACCTTGTTCGCGCTGCACCGCTACTTTAGCTAAACGCGCACGGATATTTTGAATACGAGCACGAAGTAATCGTCTGTCCGTTTCAAGTTGGGTTTCACCAGGTCCACGTAAACCAATCCCGCCTTTTTGGCGTTCCAGATGGGTCCAGCCTCGAATTAATCGAGTCGACATATGGCGAAGTTGTGCCAGTTCAACTTGCAGCTTACCCTCATGGGTGCGTGCACGTTGGGCAAAAATATCAAGAATTAGTGTCGTTCTATCAAGCACACGACACTGACAAACACGCTCTAAATTACGCTCTTGTGATGGTCTGAGTTGATGATTAAAAATTACGACATCTGCATTGTGGATTTTAACAATCTCAGCTATTTCTTCTGCTTTACCGGTACCGACGAATAGTTTCGGATGTGGTGCTTGACGGCTGCCTTGCACAACCGCCAAACTACTAACACCAGCAGAAGATACCAACATTTCTAATTCATGAAGATCTTCACGATCTCCTTCCTTAGGCAAGTCGATATGAACTAAAATTGCATGTTCGCCGGATTCATAGCGGTCAAACAAACATTATGCTCCTAATTAAAAGTTTCCAGCTTCTGCCTCTTCAGTGTCTTCACTCCCTTGAACTGCTTGGAAGTTAACTGCGCGAGCAGGGACAACTGTTGAAATTGCATGCTTATAAACCATTTGATTTACTGTGTTCTCTAGTAAAATAACAAATTGGTCAAATGACTGAATTTTGCCTTGTAATTTTATGCCATTTACCAAAAAGATTGATACTGGAATGCGCTCACGACGTAGTGCATTCAAAAATGGGTCTTGTAACGATTGGCCTTTTGCCATGTTATTATTCCTTCGTTCTAGGTGTTATTATAATTAAGTGGCTGAACTTATTTAATTAAACTAAATAATATTCAACTACTACTAGCTTAGCGAACTTACTACACGATGCAAGTTTTCTTCGTCACCCGTTGTTAACCAAGTAACATCAGGCCAACTACGAAGCCACGTTAACTGACGTTTTGCCAATTGACGGGTTGCTGCGATGCCACGAAAAACCATTTCATCATGGTTTGTTTCACCCGCAAGGTAATCCCACATTTGTCTATAACCAACACAACGAATAGAAGGCATATTGGGGTGTAAATCCTTACGTAGATATAGGGTCGAAACTTCATTTTCAAACCCCTGATCAATCATTATTTTAAACCTTTCTTCAATTCGGCGGTGTAATTCGCTGCGTTCTTGCGGTGCAATCGCAAATTGATGAAAAGTATAAGGTAAAGCCGGCTGTTTTTGCTTTTGCAACTCAGTCATGGTCTTACCAGTTAACTTGTAAACCTCTAAAGCTCGATTAATTCTTTGTGAATCATTTTCACTTATTTTTTCGGCTGCTTTTGGGTCAACTTTAGCTAATTCTTTATATAAATGAGGCCAGCCAAATTCTTCAGCTTGCGCTTCTAGTTCTGCTCTTATCGCTGTATCTGCTTCAGGTAATGGTGATAAACCTTCAATTAAAGATTTGAAGTACAACATTGTACCTCCAACCAGTACGGGTACTTTACCTTGTCTATGAAATTCGTCAATTTTTTGTACTGCATCGCGCCTAAAATCAGCCACTGAATATGTTTCACTCGGGTCAAGTAAGTCAATCAGATGATGTGGAGCTTTAGCTAGTTCTTCGGCATCGGGTTTTGCAGTACCAATGTTCATATCTTTATACACTAACGCTGAATCAACGCTGATTATTTCTGTATTTAAATGCTCGCACAGTAAGATTGCCAATGCTGTTTTACCCGCAGCAGTTGGACCCATTAAAAATATGACTGGTAAATTACTCAACACTGATACCTTAATCTAATTGCGTTAAATAGTGATTTAGCTCTATTTTAACTGCTTTTGCGCGCAAGCGTTCAATAGTTTGCGGATTATTTTGTAAGCGCGTTTGTTGCGCTAAAAACACATTACTTAAATAAAACCGGGTCGGGACACAGTTCATTTGCCACTCTAACCAATTTTCTATATTTGCAAGCTGTGCTTTACATGCATTAAGTAGCTCACCTACCGCTACACTTACATCAAGTAAATATAAACACGTTGGTAATTTTTTAATCATTACAAACTGTTTTTCTATTACCAGTTCAAAACCAAGTAAGGTAAACCACGATTGTTGGGCTTCTATAAGCAAGCAATCTTCTTTTTCTAGATTTACTCGTACAGGTAACAAAAGAGCTTTCCCTTCTAAACTGCCAAACTCTTTAATTTGATTATGCCAGTCATCAACTAATGCATATTTAAAATGTGAGCAATACAATTGCTGCTCTTCACTAAATACACACATACCTTCACTAACACTAATAATAGAAACAGCCTGTAAAACATTCCTAGCAGGCTCTACCTCGTTTTGTGTTGCTGGTAAATTTGTTACATTGTCAAAATGCGCAGCGTGTTGCTCACTGACACCTTGATAGAAAGCATTTACATCATGGTGACTTGTATTTGGTGTAGCCCGATATCCCCCATTACCTCCACCCGTTCTAGTGCCTGATGATGAGCTACCAGCACTTCCAGAATAAGAGGGCTGTAATTGCGATTTAGGATAATCAAACACGGCTTCGCTCTGAATATTATTAGCAGTGCTATGCGTTGTTCCCATGAACGCTGGCACGGACTCAGTTTCTGTGTTCACAGGTTCGTTACTAAATTCGCCTTGCAGTGGTACTACTACCTGCTTAATGGCTTGCAATATAAAATCATGAATTAAGCGCCCTTGATGAAAGCGCACTTCATGCTTAGCAGGGTGAACATTTACGTCAACCTGTCGTGGGTCTATATCAATATAAATGACAAAACCGGGTAATTCTTGTGTTCCGCTTACTTCTTCAAATGCCTGGCGTATAGCATGCAAAATAAGCTTATCGCGCATCATACGATTATTAACATAAGTATACTGAGTCGTATTAGCTGAACCTACAGGTAGCACCCAACCATGCAGCTGTAAGCCACCCTCTCCTGATTGAATATGCAAACCTTGCTCAGCAAAAGCCTTACCTGCAACTTGTGCTACGCGTGTAATAGCCTGCGAGGGATCTATTTTAGCACGATACTGCCTTACTACTTTTTCGTTGTGAGTTAGTGTAATAGAGACATCAAAGCGACTAAGCGCAATACGCTTTATCAACTCATCAATATGGCTAAATTCAGTTTTTTCGGTACGCAAGAATTTACGCCGTGCGGGGGTGTTAAAAAATAAATCTTTTACTTCAATGGTTGTGCCATCAGGGTGCGCTACTGGCTTTACTTGCACGGCCATATCGCGACCTTCTGCAAATGCTTGCCAAGCAGCTTCTTGATCTTTTGGTTTTGAGCTCAGCGTTAAACGCGATACAGAGCTAATTGACGCAAGCGCTTCGCCTCTAAAACCAAGTGAACAAATATTTTCGAGATCATCAAGCGACTTTAATTTACTGGTAGCATGGCGAGAAAGTGCAAGCGTTAGCTCATCTTTACTTATCCCTGAGCCGTTGTCGCGAATACGAATAAGCTTATGACCACCACGCTCTATATCTATTTGAATACGTGTAGCACCAGCATCTAAACTGTTTTCGACCAACTCTTTTACTACCGACGCAGGACGCTCTACCACTTCGCCTGCGGCAATTTGGTTAGCTAAACGCGCGGGTAATATTTCAATATTCATTAATTTCCTAACAGATATATTTTAGTGATGATTTAGCTTTGCGGTATATCGAGCTCTTGCCCAATAAATAAAGTATTAGAGCTAAGCTTATTAACTTGTTTTAATTTAGTGACCGTAATGCCATAGCGACTCGCCAACATACTTAAAGACTCACCCGGGCGGACTTTATGTTTTGTTGGGTATTGCGATTTTAATTTGGCAAATAAAGAATCATCGGGTGGATTTTTTAAATAATAATTTTTAATTGAAGTAAATATAGCTTTAGCCAAACGCTCTTGATGATTAGCGCTTTTAAGTAGCTTTTCCTCACGCGGGTTAGATATAAACCCTGTTTCTACTAAAATAGACGGAATATCTGGTGATTTAAGTACAGCTAGACTCGCATGTTGCGGATCTTTTTTATGCAGCTTTGCCACTTTACGTAGCTCTTTAACCACTTCGTCGGCTACATTTAAGCCGGTTTTCATAGAGTGGTCCATCGACATATCAAGCAGTGCTTGCGCCAAATATTTTTCGTTAGCGGCATCTTTCATTACGTCGGCAGCACCACCTAAAAGCTCAGAGTGCTTTTCCTTATCTTCTATCCATTTACCTATTTCTGAATTAGCACGCCTTAATGACAAAACCCAAACAGAAGCACCATTTGGCCCAGGGCTTGTAAATGCATCCGCGTGGATAGAAACAAAAAAGTCAGCCTTTTTCTCACGAGCTCGATTAGTACGGGTATTTAGTTTTACAAAATAGTCACCGCTTCGTACCATACGCGAAATCATTCCGCGCTCACCATCAATCATACGCTCTAAACGTTTTGCAATTTGCAGTGTTACCGTTTTTTCGTACGTACCAGAGGGCCCAATTGAACCGGGATCTTCACCGCCATGACCCGCATCAATTGCAATAACAATATCGCGTTCTTGGCTTAGTTGGCGGTTTTTGGCTGCAGTTTGAGTAGGAGAGGTAACTACAGCAGCTTGGCTTTTATTGTATAAATCAACAACGAGTCTATTTTTATAAGGACCTGTAGGTGCTAAAGCAAATACAACGGGCTTTACTGGCGTACTTAACTCAAACACTAAGCGTACGCTTTGTTTATTTTTAGGTTTCGAGTAACGTAATTTACTTACTATTTGATGTTTTGGTGGCACACCAGGTAGTATTTTTAACTCGCTGGTATTTTCTAAGTCAATCACCAAGCGGCTAGGATTTTTAAGCATAAAATAGCTAAAGTCGGGCTTATCATTCAAATCAAACACTACACGCGTACTATCTGGGGATGGCCAAACACGTGCACTATTGATTGTATTTTTAGCCCACAGCGGCAAGCTTATGGTAATAACCATAAGGTAAATAAAGAGTTTAACTACACCTCGGCTCATTTGATAATTACTGCCTTAACTATATTATTATTTGTTATTTAGTTTTTCGACAATTGCTACACCGCGCTCACTAGCACTATTAATAACAATTTTACGCTCGTTACCCATATAGCTTAGAGTAATATCTAAATCAGGCACAGGAATAAATTCGCCACCCTTTTCTGGCCATTCAACAACACAAATTGCATCTGGTGAAAAATAATCACGTATTCCCATGTATTCAAGTTCTTCAGGATCACCTAAGCGGTACAAATCAAAGTGATAAACATTTGCGCGTTCGAGTTCATAAGGTTCTACAAGTGTATATGTTGGACTTTTAACCTTACCTGTATGGCCAAAACCTTGCACTACTCCTCGAGTAAACGTTGTTTTACCCGCACCCAAATCACCATGCAAATAAATCACCGCACCTTGTTCAATAATATCAGCAACACGGTTACCCATTGAGACCGTGGCTACTTCATCAGTTAAATGAAATTCAAAACTACGCGTCATTACTACCTCAAAAAATCATTCAAAAGCGCATATTTGCTAATCATACCAGAATATTAATTTAAGGCGATAAATTGAGGTTTCAGGCATTAAAAAACCGGATAAACTTATAATCAAAGCAGTATTTGGATATCTATTTTTCGATACTTTGAAACTGTATCATTACAATCTAATAAGGTAAGTGAATTTTTTTGGCTAGAAGACAGTAAAAGGAAAGTAACACCACTAATTAGATAACTAAATGCATGCGTTAAAGTAACTGAAATATGAAGCCTTATTATCTTATTTTTCTGCTCCAGCAGCCAGCCCTACTAACAAAACATAGCTGGCACACTAAACTCCAACCACTCCCTAAATACCTTTCATATTTTCAGGTGAAAGGGCTAAATTCAAGTAAGTACGCTCAACTTTGTACACAATTTACAGTAGCTTTAAATACAAAAAGCCCCAGCTAATGCTGGGGCTTTTTTACAAAACTAACTTAATTAAAAAATTATGCTTGTTTTGGACTAGAAATAACGTCTACTAAAGTCCAAGATTTATTCTTAGAAATTGGTGCACATTCACGGATAGTAACTACGTCACCCGCTTTTGCTGTGTTATTTTCGTCATGTACGTGTAACTTAGTCGTACGTTTAATGAATTTCCCATAGATTGGGTGCTTCACGTAACGTGCGATAGCGATAGTGAAAGATTTTTCCATCTTGTCGCTGATTACACGGCCTTGAAGAGTACGAATTTTATCGCTCATTATTGACCTGCCTTCTGGTTAATAACTGTTTTTACACGCGCGATATCGCGGCGTACTGTTCTTAGCGTGTGTGTCTGAGCTAACTGACCAGTGCTAGCTTGCATGCGCATATTAAATTGCTCACGAAGTAGTCCTAGAAGTTCAGCATTAAGCTCTTCTACGCTTTTGTCTTTTAGTTCGCTAGCTTTCATCACATTACCGTCCGAGTTACGAAAGTTGTTTTGAATGGCAATTTACGAGCAGCAAGGTCGAATGCTTCACGAGCAAGCTCTTCTGAAACACCTTCCATTTCGTAAAGTACTTTACCAGGCTGAATTTCAGCAACCCAATATTCAACAGAACCTTTACCTTTACCCATACGAACTTCAAGAGGTTTTTCTGTAATCGGTTTGTCAGGGAAGACACGAATCCAGATTTTACCTTGACGTTTCACGTGACGCGTCATAGCACGACGAGCTGCTTCGATTTGACGAGCAGTCATACGGCCACGGCCAGTTGCTTTCAATCCGAAAGTACCGAAGCTTACTTTGTTACCGTTTTGCGCTAAACCGCGGTTGCGGCCTTTGTGCATTTTACGGAATTTTGTACGTTTTGGCTGTAACATTAGTCGCTACCTCTACTTAGCACTTTTCTTGGCTTTCTTTGGTGCGCGTTTAGCTGGCTTCTCTTGCTCTTGTACTAGTGGTAAACCACCAATAACTTCGCCTTTGAAGATCCAAACTTTAACACCAATGATACCATAAGTGGTTAAGGCTTCAGAAGTTGCGTAATCGATATCAGCACGAAGAGTATGTAGAGGTACACGACCTTCACGATACCATTCTGAACGTGCGATTTCAGCGCCGCCAAGACGACCGCTAACTTCAACTTTAATCCCTTTAGAACCGATGCGCATTGCATTTTGTACCGAACGCTTCATAGCGCGACGGAACATAACACGACGTTCTAGTTGAGAGGCAATGCCGTCTGCTACTAGTTGTGCATCTAGTTCTGGTTTACGTACTTCAGAGATATTAATCTGAGCAGGTACACCAGCGATTTTAGTTACCGCTTGACGTAATTTTTCTACGTCTTCGCCTTTTTTACCGATAACAACACCCGGACGAGCCGTGTGGATTGTTACTCGGATTGATTTTGCTGGACGCTCAATAACGATTTTAGACACAGAAGCCGTTTTCAATTCCTTTGTAAGGAATGTACGAACTTTGTGATCGCCAAAAAGCTGTGCAGAGAAATCTTTTGAACTCGCGTACCAGGTAGAAACCCAAGGTTTAGATATACCTAGGCGAATACCAGTAGGATGAACTTTTTGTCCCATTACTTATACTCCTAGCTATCTGAAACCATAACAGTGATATGGCTTGTACGCTTAAGGATGCGGTCTGCGCGTCCTTTAGCACGAGGCATAATACGTTTCATTGTAGGACCATCGTCCACAAAGATCGTTGTTATACGAAGCTCATCAATGTCAGCACCTTCGTTATGCTCTGCGTTAGCAATAGCAGACTCAAGTACTTTCTTAACTAATACAGCGGCTTTCTTAGGGCTGTACGCCAGGATTTCTAGTGCGCGATCTACAGGTAACCCGCGGATCTGATCTGCAACTAGACGTGCTTTTTGCGCCGAACCAGAGGCGAATTTATGTTTAGCTAATGCTTGCATTTATCTTCCCCTCTTATCGTTTCTTCGCTTTCTTATCCGCAGCATGGCCACGGTAAGTGCGAGTTGGTGCAAATTCACCTAGTTTGTGACCGATCATTTCGTCAGAAACGAAAACTGGTACGTGCTGGCGACCATTATGGACAGCAATGGTCAATCCGATCATGTTAGGTATGATCATTGAACGACGGCTCCAAGTTTTAATTGGCTTTTTCTCACCGCTTTCCAAAGCTTTCTCTACCTTCTTCAGCAAGTGTAGGTCTATAAAAGGACCCTTCTTGAGAGAGCGTGGCATGGCTATTCCTCAATATTACTTAGTACGACGACGTACTATAAATTTATCCGTACGCTTGTTCTTACGCGTCTTCGCACCTTTAGTCGGTTTACCCCATGGAGACACAGGATGACGACCACCAGATGTACGACCTTCACCACCACCGTGTGGGTGATCTACCGGGTTCATGGCAACACCACGAACTGTCGGACGAATACCACGCCAGCGATTTGCACCTGCTTTACCAAGTGAACGAAGCATATGCTCAGCATTGCCTACTTCACCTAGAGTCGCACGACAATCAGATTCAACTTTACGAACTTCGCCTGAACGAAGACGTAATGTTACATATTGACCATCACGAGCAAGGATTTGAACGTATGCACCAGCAGAACGTGCTATTTGAGCACCTTTACCTGGTTTTAATTCTACGTTGTGAACAGTCGAACCTACAGGCATATTACGCATTGGTAATGCATTACCAGGTTTGATTGGTGCATCAACACCAGACTGGATTGCATCGCCAGCTTTTAAGCCTTTAGGTGCGATAATGTAACGACGCTCACCGTCTGCATATAATACAAGAGCGATGTTTGCGCTACGATTTGGATCGTATTCTAAACGTTCAACAGTAGCTGGAATGCCATCTTTAGTACGTTTAAAATCGATTAAACGGTAGTGTTGTTTATGACCACCACCGATATGACGAACCGTAATACGACCATTGTTATTACGACCACCTGATTTAGAGTTTTTCTCTAAAAGTGGTGCGTATGGCTTACCCTTATGTAGATCAGAGTTAACCACTTTAACTAGGTGACGACGGCCCGCAGAAGTAGGCTTACACTTTTGAAGTGCCATAATTCTATCCCCTTATTACTCGGCGCCGCCGACAAAGTCTAGCTCGCTGCCTTCTTTAAGAGTAACGTAAGCTTTCTTCCAGTCGCTACGACGACCGAAACGTGCGCCAGTACGTTTTGTTTTACCCTTAACGTTAAGTGTGCGAACACCAGTTACTTCTACTTCAAAAAGCTTCTCAACTGCTACTTTAATTTCAGCTTTAGTTGCGTCATTTACTACTTTGAAAACAATAGTATTGTTTTCTTCAGCAGCAATTGTGCTTTTTTCAGAGATATGTGGAGCAAGGATCACTTTTAAAAGACGTTCTTCGCGAATCATGCTAGCGCCTCCTCAAGTTGCTTAACAGCAGCGGCTGTAATAAGTACCTTATCGAAAGCAATTAAGCTTACAGGATCGATACCAGCTACATCACGCGTGTCAACCTTATAAAGGTTACGTGCCGATAAGAAAAGATTTTCATCTACTTCTTCAGTCACGATAAGAACATCTTTAAGCTCAAGTTCTTTAAGCTTAGCAACTAGTTCTTTAGTTTTTGGTGCTGCTAGAGCAAAACTTTCAACAACGATTAAACGCTCTTGACGAACTAATTCAGATAAGATGCTTTTAATCGCACCACGGTACATTTTACGGTTTACTTTTTGGCTGTGGTCTTGTGGTTTAGCTGCAAAGCTAACGCCACCTGAACGCCAAATTGGGCTACGGATTGTACCGGCACGTGCACGGCCAGTACCTTTTTGAGCCCATGGTTTTTTACCACCACCGCTTACTTCAGAACGTGTCTTCTGAGCACGAGTACCTTGACGAGCGCCTGCTGCGTATGCAACAACTACTTGATGTACTAATGCTTCGTTAAACTCACGTCCAAAAGTAGCTTCAGAAACTTCAAGACCGCCAGAAGCGTCTTTAATTGCTAATTCCATCACTAAATCTCCAGGACTTATGCTTTAACAGCTGGTTTAACGATAACGTCACCGCCAATAGCTCCAGGTACTGCACCCTTAACTAAAAGCAAATTACGCTCAGCGTCAACGCGAACTAGTTCTAAGTTTTGAGTCGTTACACGCTCAGCACCCATATGACCGGCCATTTTCTTACCTTTAAACACCTTACCAGGTGATTGGTTTTGACCGATTGAACCAGGAGCACGGTGAGATAGAGAGTTACCATGTGTAGCGTCTTGCATGCTGAAATTCCAGCGCTTAACACCACCTTGGAAACCTTTACCTTTAGAAGTACCGGTTACGTCAACCTTGTTGATTTCGTTGAATAATTCAACAGTAAGCTCAGCGCCTACTTCAAAATCGCCTTCACCACCGTTAAGGCGGAATTCCCACAGACCGCGACCCGCTTCAACACCAGCTTTAGCGAAATGACCCGCTTTAGCTTTGTTTACACGACTTGCTTTTTTAGTGCCTGCGGTTACTTGAAGCGCGTTATAACCGTCTGTTGCGTCAGATTTGATCTGAGCAATGCGGTTAGGTGTCGCTTCAATAACTGTCACAGGGATAGATACACCATCTTCAGTGAAGATTCGTGTCATACCCACTTTACGACCGACTAGACCTAATGCCATTTTCCTAAAACCTCTCTAATCTTTCGATTAACCCAGGCTGATTTGAACATCAACACCAGCAGCAAGATCTAAACGCATAAGCGCGTCTACAGTCTTGTCAGTTGGTTCTACGATGTCAATCAGACGTTTATGGGTGCGGATCTCGTACTGATCACGCGCATCTTTATTAACGTGCGGTGAAGTTAGTACAGTAAAACGTTCAAAGCGTGTAGGTAGTGGAATTGGTCCACGTACTTGTGCGCCAGTGCGTTTCGCAGTTTCCACGATTTCTGCCGTTGATTGGTCAATCAAACGGTGGTCAAAAGCTTTTAGGCGAATACGAATGCGTTGATTTGACATTCTTAACCTCAATATAAAGAGCATATAAAAGAGCATAAAAAAACGACCGAAACAATCTTAAAACTTAAGATGCCGGCTGTTTGATTATATCTACGTTGAGTTCCAAATCGGAACTCCTGTTTATTAGCTTGAAATCCAAGCTTAATTTATCCTTTCTAATTCCCAGAGGAATTTTGAAAGCCTGCGTATTATAGAGGTATTGGTGATAAATGCAACAACTATTTAGAAACAATACAATGGCTGTAAATTTGATTAAATAAGCGTCCATAAATGCTTACTCGCTATACTTGAACTAATAGCCCTACTTGCTAGTCAATAAACAAGTTAACACCTTAATTACGCAAACTAAGTGATTTTTAGATATTATGGTATCCTACTGCGCTAATTTTGCCTTTAATATCAATTCGCTTAATAAAGTGAGCTATTTTGAGGCTGGAAAAACGTGTTGATAGCTAGGCAAAAAATTCGCTATTTAGTTGTTCTAAATGAGAATTTTTTAACGCAGGTAGCGACACGTTTAGCCCCGCAAAATGATTAAGTATTATTGCGGATTGGTATAATACTCTCAATATGGTGAGTCGATGCGTATTTTTAATTATTGTTTAAATGTTATGTCTGCTGGATTTAGCCGCTTATTTGTGAAAAGCAAAGTGCTGCCAGAAAATCCTATTAAACAGTATGATCTAAACCCTGAGTATCCTACATTTTATATAGTGCGCCTAAATTCGCGATTTGATTTAGCCGCCCTTGCACATGCTTGTAAAAAAAATGGCCTACCTAGTCCAACCGAAGAGCAAGTATTAGGCAACCAAAATTTAGACCGCTTTATTGGCATTAAAAACCCGCCGCCACTGTTTGGTGATGAAGCTAAGCCAACCAATGCTTTAGCTCAAGGTAAGCAAATTATTGAGTACCTCATACAAAGCGGACAGCAAAATGTACAAGTTGTTCCGGTAACTATTTTATGGGGACGCGACCCAGGCAAAGAAAAGCCAGGATTACGCACTTTAATTACGCATTCCCTAACTCCTAGCTGGTTTAGAAAGATTTTTGTCGTGTTGTTTTCAGGTCGCGATAACTTTATTCGCTTTAGTCAGCCTCTCGACTTATCGCTGTTAGTGAATGAGAAAGCAGACGTAAGTGAATTACCACATAAGTTGTTACGTGTTGCACGTGTACATTTTAAGCGTCAAAAACTTGCAGCTACGGGCCCTAAAATGCCCTCTCGCGAGCAATTATTTAATTCATTATTAGCATCACCTACAATAAAAAAAGCAATTCAAGATGAAGCTAAAGCTAAAAATATCAGTCAAACCGAAGCGCGCCAAAATGCACTTAAGCTACTTGATGAAATAGCGGCTAATTACTCTGAGGCGATGATACGTGTAGCTGAAAGGTTTTTAACCTGGTTGTGGAATAAGCTTTATAACGGTATAGACATTAAACATGCTGAACAAATTCATGAGCTAACCGATAAAGGCCATGAAATTATTTATATGCCTTGTCATCGTAGCCACATGGACTACTTACTGCTTACCTACTCTATTTATCATTTAGGTTTAGTGCCACCGCATATTGCTGCGGGTGTAAATCTTAACTTTTTCCCTGCTGGCGGTATATTTAGACGCTCAGGCGCATTTTTTATTCGTCGCTCGTTTGCCGGCAATAAGCTTTACTCAGCCATATTTAAAGAGTATTTAAGCCAGCTATTTATTAAAGGCTACTCTGTTAAATTTTATACGGAAGGTGGACGAAGCCGTACTGGGCGTTTGCTACCGCCTAAAACCGGCATGCTCTCAATGACCTTACAAGCCATGCTGCGCGGAATAGACAGACCTATATCTATTGTTCCTGTGTATATTGGCTATGAGCATGTAATGGAAATTAATACTTATCTTAAAGAACTAGATGGTAAAGATAAAAAAGGCGAATCTATTTTTGGAATTTTTAAGGCAATCAAAAACCTTAAAAACTACGGCCGTGGTAATTTAAACTTTGGTGACCCAATCTCTATAAACCAATATTTAAACGATAACCAACCAGATTGGCGAGACTCAATACACCCAACTGATGTACAAAAGCCACAATGGTTAGCACCACAAGTAACTAAACTTGCCGACCAAGTGATGGTTAAAATTAATAATGCGGCAGCGCTTAATGCGGTTAACTTACTAGCGATGATATTGCTGGTTAACGATAAACAAGCATTGAGCAAACCAAAGCTATTAGCACAACTTGATTTTTACCTGCGTTTACAACGCGACGCTAGCTACAGCGATAAAGTAACAGCCCCAGACGAAACGCCAGAGCAATTACTAACGCATGCATTAAAGCTTAATAAGTTTGAGGTAATAAGTGATGAGTTTGGCGAAATCATTACGATTAGCGATAAAGAAAAAGTATTGTTTAATTACTACCGAAACAATATTTTGCACTTGTTTGCAGTACCAAGCTTAATTGCGTTGCACTTATTTAAGCAACACAGCACGACCATTGAGCAATGCCAGCAACTTGTAAAAACGTTTTATCCGTTATTTGCCAAAGAGTGGTACTTGCAGCCTCTTGATGAAAACTACATAACACGTATTTTAGCGAACTTTGCAGATCAAAACTTAATTGAGTTTGATGGTGACAATATTCATATAACAAACGGTAATGACTGCTTAGCTAAGCTAGAAATGCTTGGGCGAGCACTTAGCTTTACTCTGCAACGATACGCTATTGTGATTGGTTTTATTCAAACAAGTGATGGCATTGAAAAAGCTGAGCTAGAGCGAGAAAGCCAAGTGTTAGCGCAACGTTTAGGCACACTGCATGGTATTAAAACACCCGAGTTTTTTGACAAAAAAGTACTTGTTAGTTTTATTGAAAACTTACGTGGTGAATCATTAATAACAGAAGGTGATAAAGGCTTAGTAGGTAGTACACAACTTTGTGAAACCTATGCACACCTTAAAACATTACTGCCAGCACGCGTCTGGCAGTCAATCAGCGATATAGTACAAGATCAGTGTAACTAGTACTCAATCCATAGAAGGTGGTTAGCGCTGACGCATAACCCCTTCTTGCATTGTTGAGGCAACTAAGTTGCCTTGGCGATCAAAAAACTGCCCGCGTACCAAGCCACAACCATTGCTCGCACTTGGACTATCAATTGAATACAAAATCCAATCATCCATTCTAAACGGGCGATGAAACCACATTGCGTGGTCTATGGTTGCTACTTGCATATTTGGCTGCATAAACGATACACCATGAGGCTGCAATGCAGTTGGTAAAAACTCAAAGTCAGACGCATAAGCAAGTAAATAATTATGAATGCGTTGATCGTCAGGCATCTCACCATTAGCTTTAAACCAAATATGTTTTACCGGTTCAATAACCTCTGGTTTAAACGGGTTATGAAAAGTAACCGGTCGCATTTCAATCGGCATTTCACGCGTAAACTTATTACGGATCACCTCTGGAATATGCTCAGCATTTTCTTGATAAAACTCAAGCGATGAACGCAGATCTTCAGGTGCGGGTACATCAGGCATTGTTGCTTGATGCGATAAGCCATTTTCCTCACCCTGAAATGATGCGGTCATATAAAAAATCGGTTTACCGTACTGAATCGCTTTTACTCGCCGAGTACTAAAGCTCTTCCCATCACGAATAGTTTCTACATCATAAACTATAGGTTTAGCAGGATCGCCTGGGCGTAAAAAGTAAGAATGCAATGAGTGAACTATACGCCCTTCGGGTAGCGTTTCTTTAGCGGCAGAAAGTGCCTGCCCCATAACCTGACCGCCAAATACAGCACCAAAGCCTAAGTCTTGGCTTTGCCCTCGGTACAAACCTTTCTCAATTTCTTCAAGTGATAATAGCGACAACAAATCATCTAATACTTGGCTCATTATTTCTTCCTCAATCCCCAGATAAGTTAATGATACTATAGACTACAACTATGTAAATCTTTGTTAGGAGTACTGTTATGGCTTACTGGCTTTTTAAAACTGAACCCGATGCGTTTTCATTAGATGATTTAAAAAACGCACCAAAACAAACGACTCTTTGGGAAGGCGTGCGTAATTACCAAGCGCGAAACTTCATGCGTGATGGCGTTAAGGTCGGTGATTCAGTGATGATTTACCATTCAAGCTGTAAACACGTAGGTGTAGCGGGTATTGCCGAGGTTACAAAAGAAGCCTACCCAGACCCCACTCAATTTGATTTAAGTAGCGACTATTACGATGCAAAGGCCACCAGCGACAAACCACGCTGGGTTGTTGTTGAAGTTACTTATCAAAGCCACTTAAACAAACTGGTTAGCCTTAAGGATATTAAAGCGAATAATAATATTACTGAAATCGCACTTAAAAAAGGTGGGCGATTATCAATTATGCCCGTCACTAAAAATGATTGGGATGAAATAATTAAAATGGCGCAGTAGCAACTATTTCCTTCTGTTTGACCTAATTTCACTGAGTTTGATATGATCCGCGCCGACTTATAGCTGGAGGATTAATGAAATTACTGTATTGGTTAGATGAATGGTTAACTCTCCCGCGAGATGAACAACAAACCCAACTGCCTATGTCGGGTAGTGACTTACTCGGCGATGTATTTGTTAAGTATGAATTTGTTGACGTTAATAAGCCCCTGCTTTTTACTTTTTCTCCTGCTGGTACTAATGTGCAAGAACAAGATCTCAATCCTGATTTTGCACCTTGGGGTTATCATCTAGCTCAAAAACAAAACGTAAACATCATCGCTTTTCAGCACTTGGGTAAAAGTAATTGGTTTCGTAATCGAAATTTAATATTCTTTCTCGAGCAATTATCAACATTACTTACGCCGTTTAATTGTCGGTTAGGTTACGGTCTAAGCCGTGGCGGATTTGCTGTTGGTGCTTTTGCTAAATTATTAAAGCTAAACCAAGTGCTATTCTTTCATCCGGTAAGTACTAAAAATAAAGAGTTAGTACCATGGGATGACCGCTCTAGTACCGATATAGCTCAGCAGTTTGACTGGCAACAGGATTATCACGATCTAGATTTAGGTGATGCCCAAGGCTATATTATTTACGATCCGACTAATCGCATAGACCGCATGCACGCTAAGCGCTATAAGCAATTAACTCACTTGCGTGTATTTGGTATGGGCCATGGCACACACGCCACATATTTAAATAAGTTTGGATTTTATAAGCAAGTAGCCGTTGATTTCATTCAACATCAGCAAATCGATATTGCACAGTTTCGTTTGCAAACAAAAACGTTGCGCTTAAAAGAAGACTATTATCAAAGTCTCAATACAGCTAATGCAGACTCACCCCATCGTTTAGCATTATTGAGTACAGCACATAAAATTTTAGCTGATGAAAAAGAAGTGTATGTACAAGAGCACCAAGCAAAAATTGATATTCAGCCCTTGATTGATGTGGCGCTCAAGCACCAAGATGAACACCCTAATGATGCTATTCAGCTATTAGAAGTCGCCCAGCAGCTGCTACCTGACGACCCTCTAATTGAGCATAAACTTAAACAGCTAGAAGAGTAGTACTCCAGCGAAAGCGGCTATAAAAACTAACGACTCTATTTTGCCTTTTTCTTTTTGTGCCCATGCTTGGGCACAATGGCAAAGTACATCATTAATCCTAACCACGAAAATATAATTATTCCCATTAGCCAGCCGTTCTTTTCATGGCCCTTTGTGCGCTTACTATTAAGTACAATAACGACAGGTAATATGTAAGCACTTAAAACAACAATTAAAAATACAACTTCATTCATTATTTTTCTAAACTCGACCAATCTACTTCACTGCTTAATACTCGTTCTACCGATATATAATGCAAAATATCGCCTTCACTTACTTTGTAATCTAATGGCGGATTTAAATCCATATTTTGAGCACTTAGATTATGAGCTACGCCTAACAGTATTGCATCATGCTCAAGTTTAAAGTGATGAAACAAAGTACCAAACTCCATTTCTTTACTGTCTTTTGGTATTGCTAAGCTAAATTGTGTATCACCACGCAGCGTAGAAAGTAGCTCTTCTTGCACACGGCTAGAGCCTGGATCTTGCATAGAGCGTACTAGTATTTCTGCTGATTTAGCACTGCTGCATTCTACATTTTGACAATGCTCTAGTAGCATATCTACTTTAGTTTCATCTAAAAAGTGAGCGCTTATATGGCAATCGTCTTTTACTAAGCGACTAATACGCAGTGCTGTGGTAAATGTTTGGTCATCATCTTGCCCATCAATAATCACTTTATCGGCACGGCGAATAGCGACACGCTCTAACTCTCCTAAGTTTGTAAAACTAGTTAAACGTGCAAAATCGACGCTTTCGTTAGCTAAAAAAGGATGATCCATTTGCTCTGTTACCGCGAGTAAAATACGACGTTCGGTTCGTTTCGTATCTGCCAAAATATAATCAATCATCTTTTTTGTACGAGTATCATGCCAACCAAAAATAATAATATGGTTGTTACTGTGGGCAAAGTTTTTATCACCAGTCATAGCGCGCCTAATTAAGTAAGTAACAGTTTGTCCTGCTTTTCCTAGCAAAACACCAAATAAAGCTAAACCAAAAGGAATTTGTATTAATGCAACCACCCAACGACCCAGATCAGTAGTTGGACTAAAATCACCATATCCCACTGTTGATGTTGTTACTGTGTAATAGTAAAAAAAGGTAGTAAGCGAAGTTAACGCTTCCTCGTTTGCTATAAACAATAATCCCCATGTTAATAGCATATGAGTCAAAATAGCTAATGCCACTGCTTGCCAACTCAATTGATCTATATGAGCACGAAGAAGTAACGCTAGCCTTTTAAATATCACCGGCATAATACAAAATCTTTGTTATTAAGTTATCTATAAACAGTACGTTACTGTAAGCGATGCTTTTAAGCAATGTTTAAGCTTTTAACCGCAAATATTAGACTAAATGCTGTTTGCCAATGGTGATTTTTCATGATTAATTAGCGTTAAAATAATAACCAAAACAGTTGTATTTATGCTTAATAAAATAGCCACGCCTTTTACCAAACTTGTAGAGCGCTACCTTCCCGATCCCTTTATATTTGTGATTTTACTTACAATAATTACTCTTATCAGTGCAAGCTTATTTACAACCGCAACCAGCATTGAAGTACTCCAAGCATGGGGTGGTGGGTTTTGGAACTTATTAAGCTTTGCCATGCAAATGCTACTAGTGTTAATGACAGGCTATATGTTGGCAAATACGCCATCTATAAGTAAGTTATTAGAAAAATTAGCTACATTCGCAAATACAGCACCTAAAGCAATTATATTGGTAACACTTATTTCGCTTTTAGCGAGTTGGTTAAATTGGGGATGTGGTTTAGTTATTGGTGCCCTATTTACCAAAGCAATTGCTAAACATACGCGTGTTGATTATCGATTATTAGTAGCCAGCGCTTACTCAGGTTTTGTTGTATGGCATGGCGGATTAGCAGGTTCGATTCCTTTAACTATCGCAACCGAATAGCACTTTTCAGAGGCCAGTATTGGTATTATTAGTACAGAGCACACTTTATTTGCTGGCTTTGCAATGGCCGTTGCATGGGGTGATGCGTGGACTAATTTAATTCAACCTTTTTGGGCGCTGCCCGTATTGGCTATAACAGGCTTAAAAGCAAAATATATTATGGGGTATTTATATCGCTGGTATTGAGCTTTTATTAATTTTGAAGGAGCTGTAATAAATATTACAGCTCTCTCTTACCTGGGAGATAAAACCTAGCTCGATAAAATTGTCATCGGAAGACTTAAAATTGGATTTTCTGAATCGGCAAAGTGCATCATTACAGCTACATGCCCAGCGACTACAACGGCATACATAACCGCTGAAAAGCCTTGGCCATATTTATCTAGCGGCATTAAATGTGAGTAATGACGGCCTCGCCATTCAAATACAATTTCCAGCGCACCTACAAACAAAAAGAATACCAGCAACATTAAACCAAACGTATAGCTAAGCCATAAGCCAAATAGCACGCCTAACAAACATACGCTTAAGCCAATCCATGAACGCATTGAAAAGCTAATACTTTTTAATACATGCCCGCCATCAAGCGGTAAAATAGGTAACAAGTTAAATAAATTTAATAACGCACTAAGAACTGCAACACCTGCAAATATTTCCATTTCAGTGGCGTAATACAAAACGACACCCAACACCGAGGTTATTAAACCAAACGCGGGTCCCATTAATGATATAACGACATCTTGCCAGCGAGTCGTTATTTTATCGTCACTTACAGCTAGCCCACCTACAAATGGGATTAAGTAAATACCTTTGGTTTTTATGCCAAAGTATTTCATTGCTCGCACATGGCCGTACTCATGTACGACTAAGCAACCAATTAGCATTAGTGCAAATTCAAGACTAAATAACCACGCATAGCCTGCAACAGAAGCCCCTGCAAGCACTACTTTAATGACCTTAGCACTTTTAAAAAGCTTAAAGCCTAATGCAGCCAGACCTAAAAAGCCTTTTTTAGGTGACCCATTTGTAGGTGCTGGTAGCGCAAGCTGTGTTGCAAATTGCTCATCTACAAAAAGCGAAATACTTTGCTCTTCCACCGCTCCAGTATCAATACCAATTACTTTGTTGTCGTGAGTAAACTGATAATAGTTTTCACGAGGGTTATCAAAGGTAATGGCTTGTTGTCCATGAAACACTTGCACAATTTTTTGCCCAGACACCATAAGCGAAAATGGTTGCTCGGCTAGGGTAAGATCTATTCTTATCATAATTAAGACCGTTTAAAACAATGGCGCTAGTATACCTGCTCACTTATAAAACACGAGCAACACAATAAAAATCTATTTCAAACTTAAAAAAATATAAATTAAAAGTACTGACAAAATTGAATCCCACTACTACTTTTACAGTAATGATAAATTCGCAGTGAAAGAGATAACTGTGAAGAAAATAGTGCCTAATATTTTAGTTGTTGACGACTCAAAAGCTATTTTGATCGTTATGAAAGCTATACTTAACGAATTAGGTATGTCTGACACTATAACTACGTGCTTAAGTGCAAAAGAAGCGCTTGATAAAGTAAAAAAAGATATCAACTACTTTGATGCTATTTTTACCGATCTCAATATGCCTGAAATGGATGGCATGGAATTAATCCGCCACTTAGGAGAATTGAATTACCAAGGCGGTATTATTATTGTTTCCGAAATGGACCAAAAAGTTATTAGCTTAGCCGCCAGCCTGGCCAAGCAACACAATGCTCATCTTATAGGCAATATTACAAAACCAGTACAGCTATCTCAGGTAAGTAAATTACTCATTAAAGTAGCGCAATTAAATAGCCATACTCTATTAAAAGAGCCATCCATTTCAGAGGGTGAGCTTATTGAAGCATTAAATAATGATGAAATAACGCCTTTTTATCAACCAAAAGTAAATGCTAACAGTAATATAATTGAAAGCGTTGAAGTCTTAGCACGTATTTTATCAAGTAAAGATGGCAGTATTATTTTGCCTAATCGCTTTATTAGCGTTGCCGAGCAACATCATTTAATTAATCAAATTACATTTTCCCTTTTTGAAAAAGCCACCAGCGAATTTATAAATATAAAAGCTCAGTTGGGCCACAACTTTAAAATGGCATTTAATCTATCACCAACCCAACTTGATGACTTAAACTGCCCGAATAAATTACTACTCATTTTAGAGCTAAATCAGCTTACCCCTAGCAATATAATTATAGAAATAACAGAGCAGCATGCACTTTCTAGCCTCACGCAATTAGAAACGCTAAATAGATTAAGAATGCACGGCTTTGGTGTATCGCTAGATGACTTTGGGGTTGGTTTTACTAATATAAATCAACTTCGCAATCTTCCATTTACTAAAGTTAAAATAGACCGCTCACTTATCAGCCATATAGAAACAGATTTATTTTCTCAAGTAGTGGTAAGTTCATTATTTAATATTACAAGTAAAGACCATTTAGATTTAGTTGCAGAAGGCGTTGAACGCCCAGAAGAGCTTGCTTATTTAAGACACTACAAAAGAAACTTAGCTATACAAGGTTTCTTATTTAGCTGCCCTAAACCACAAAGCGAGTTTATATCTTGGGCCAAAGATTGGCTCAGAACTGATGGCAGCCCTGCTTAAAAGGATATTAATATTTAATCGGGGCTGGTTAACTAATTATCACCCCGAGTATGTTTATCTTCTTCACTGACTATATGCGCACTACTCGCTAAACGTTTGTGCCAACGCTGTTTAGCTACTGCACGCATATTGGTTGATTGGTCTCGCTCATCAACAATTTCTAACCCCATCAAGGCTTCAATCATATCCTCTAGTGTTACAATTCCTTGTACGTCACCGTACTCATCAACAACTAAGCATATATGCGTGCGCTTTGTTAAAAGAGTTTGCAGTAACGATGATACATTTTGAGAGTCCGGCACCGTATAAATGGGCTTGATCAATTTACTAATTTTATAATCTGTACCTAATCGATGAAACGCCAGCATAATATCGTTTTTATGCACAAAACCTATAATATCATCTGCGTCTTTATCAAAAACCAGCACACGAGAAAACGATGACGATCCATGCTCGTTTAAATACTGATTAACCGTTAAGTCTTTGTGGATTTTAAAAATAACCGTTCGGGGCGTCATTAAGTCGCATAATTTTGCATGTCTAAAATGCAAAAGATTACGAATAATATCAGACTCATCCTGATGTAATGCACCTGACTCTGTGCCTATATCTGCCATTGCTTCTATTTCTTGGCGAATATAGTAAGCCTCATCGTGCTTTGGACCCATTAAATTTGTTAGCTTTTGAGCAAACCATACAAAAGGCTTTAGCGATATAACTAAAAACCGCAAAGCATAAGTAACACTTGGGGTTAAAGCTCGCCAGTAATTAGCCCCCAAGGTTTTAGGTATAATTTCAGAAAGAATTAATACGAGAAATGTCATAATGGCTGATGCAATACCTACCGCGGCATCGGAGAATACAACAGCCGCCTGTGCTCCAACCCCTGCAGCGCCCGCAGTATGAGCAACTGTATTTAAAGTTAAAATAGCAGCTAAAGGCTGATCTATATTGTTTTTAAGTTTTTCGAGCTGTTTAGCAAGCTCAGGATGATCTTTTCTAAGTGATGCAACATAACTAGGCGAGATACTTAATAACACAGCCTCCATCACAGAACATAAAAACGAAATAACAATCGCCACTACCATATAAACTATCAGTAAAGTCACTTTCTCTCCTCTATATTGGATATGTGAGCATAGTAACAATACATGCTATATTTGGCCAAACTTCCAATAATAATAGGCATAATAATGAAATTTAGTGCACTTTGGTGTCATCAAAATAAACTATTTAAACACGCAGCGACTCTTTTGACGCTTAGCAGCTTAAGCTTTGCTGCAATAGCTGCACCATTGGATAAATCAAAAATTCAGTTTATTGGCCCGCTTGCCGAAGACATGCAGCTAAAGCCTTTTCAAACACCTCATGGCAATGCCATTATTAATAACCTATTACCACAACTACAAGCAGACTCAGATAGTTTTTCTGTATTTGGGAAAAAACAAAATTGGCAGCCATTTAATAAAATCAATGCGCTCACTCTAGGTGGGTTACAGGCACTAAAATTTAATATCGAAACAACCCGCTTCACTCAAGGTACGCTTACCTTAAAAGGGATTGAACAAGGTCAGTTATTTATTAATGGCGAACTCCAAACTGGCGACAAGAACAGCTATAAACTGGCTTTAAGTAACAGTACTCACTCTGTTTTAATAGTAGCTCAGCAAGTAGCTAATTGGCATGACGTAACGCTTGATTTTACGCCTAAAAGCGACGTTGATAAAATTACGCTTAGCGCCTCACAAACAAAACGTTTATCTGCAAAGCAATTGTTTGATGCCCCTACAATTAGCCAATTATCACTCGCACCTAATGCCAAGCAGTACGTTACTACTACTCGTACTTATAGCGATAAAACACAAAACCAAGCAAATACAGTTACTGTACTTAAAAATTCAGACAATCAAACGCTTTATCGCTTTGAAGCGGGCCAACCAAGTAACATTATTTGGAGTCCAGATAACCAATATTTAGTGTATTTATTAAATGGTGAGCTTAAACAGCTTAGCCGCAAAAACTTATCAATAAAAACATTAGCAAACGATTTAGAAAGAGCCAATAGCTTTACCTTTTATAACGACACCAGTCTTTTGTTTAGCTGGTCTAAATCACCTGAGAGCACTAACAGCTTAACCAAGCACTATAAAGGTCTACAAGATCGCTGGTCATATGCACGTACCACCAGCCAAATTTATATGCTTGATACTAAAAGTGGGTTAACAAAACCACTCAGCCAAGGTCCTCTTTCTTATAGCCTTGAAGATTCAAATAGTAACCGTGGCAAAATATTAATGAGCCGCCCAGTAATGGCAATGCAGGCATCAACCCACCCAGAAACAGAACTTGTTGAACTCGATTTAAAATCAAACAAGCTTTCATCGCTTGGTAAATTTAAAACATTTAACCAAGCTAAATACACAAATAAAGATATTTATGTAGTTGCAGGCCCTGACTTTAAAAATGGCGCAGGCAGAGTACTACCAAAAGCAATGCTTGCTAATAACTACGACGGGCAACTCTATCTACTTACTGAAGGTGGTAAAAATGTTAAAGCACTCAGTAAACAGTTCGACCCCGCTATTGGTCAACTGCAAGTTTTAGAAAACGGCGATGCGCTCATTAAAGTAACAGAGCAAGACACTCAACCACTTTACCTATTTGATTTAAGTAAACAGCGCTTTAAAAAGTTAAATACAGGATTGGATATTGTTGAACAATTTAGTTACTCACACGACCGTAATACCGAAATTTTATTAAGTGGCACTAACGCTTTAGCACCACAACAACTAAAGCGCCTTAACGTAAGTAAAAATAAAACAGATTTAATATGGGATTCAAAACCAAGTAGCTATGCAAATACACGACTCCCTACATTAGAAGAGTTTAATTTTAAAAATAAAAACGGTATTGAAATAACGGGTCGTGTGTACATTCCTAGCAACTTAGATAAAACTAAAAAGCACCCAGCGCTCGTGTATTACTACGGCGGTACTTCACCAGTTACGCGTGGTTTTACTGGTCGCTACCCATTTAATTTATGGGCAGAAAATGGCTACGTTGTTTATGTAGTACAGCCTACTGGTGCAACAGGGTTTGGACAAAAGTTTTCAGCGCAGCATGTTAATGCCTGGGGCGACTACACAGCAGATGACATAATTGAAGGCACTCAAGCTTTTTTAAATAAATACGACTATGTTGATAGTAAAAAAGTAGGGAATTTAGGGGCTTCGTACGGTGGATTTATGACTATGCTACTAGCAACTAAAACCGATATATTTAGTGCCTCAATTGCCCATGCGGGTATTTCTAACATTACCTCGTATTGGGGTGAAGGTTGGTGGGGCTATTTATATTCTGGCGAAGCATCAAAAAATAGCTTTCCGTGGAATAACCCTGAGCTGTACAGCCAGCACAGCCCTGTGTTTCATGCCGACAAAGTAACAACTCCTATGTTACTTCTTCATGGTGATAGCGATACCAATGTACCTGTTGGCGAAAGCTTAACTATGTACACCGCGCTTAAACTGCTTAATAAAGACGTGGAGTTAATCGAATACAAAGGTGCCGATCATCAAATATTTGCACGCGATAAACGATTTGACTGGTGGAATACCATGCTCGCGTATTTTGATAAAAAACTAAAAGACGAACCACAATGGTGGGACTCTATGTATAAAAATGACTAGGTCTGCTTCTTCTAAATAACAACTTAATACAGATTTATTAATTGTAGTATTAATTACTTAGCACCTTTGAATTAGTTTAAAGGTGCTAATCTCATCCTCTCATAACTTCTTGTACGCCTTTGAAATATTAAGTTAACTAAAACTAGCAAACCCCCTTCTCAGCATTTACCTAATGGTGCTACCATACAGAGCTATAAGCATTCAAAATAAAGTACTATGGCTATTAATGTTTTATTGGTTGAAGACGATGAACTACTCGTTAAACGCATCCAAAATCACTTTGCAGATACCGAATTTACAATAGAGGTAGACCCAACTGGCGCTGATGCACTTAGCATTGTTAGGCAGCGAGTAAACCTGCGCGGTGCTATATCATTAGCCATAATTGACATTGTTTTGCCAAAGCGCGACGGGCTTCAGCTCGCAAAAGAATTAAACACACTGACCGATATTGGCGTTATTGTATTATCGAGTCGTGACTCCCAAGCCGATCGTATTGCAGGCCTTGCACAAGGTGCTGATGACTATATTTGTAAGCCTGTCGATTTACTTGAGTTAGAGCTTCGCATGCGCGCGCTCTATAAGCGTGTTGCCGTTAACCTAGAAGACGACGAAAGCGAAGAGTTTATAGAATATGCTGACTTTAAGCTTCATCCCGATAACCGCACATTAATTACTGCTGCAGGCGTTGAGTCACGCTTAACTGAAGCCGAACATAAAGTGCTTATTTGCTTAATTAGTAATGCCGGTAAAGCCACATCCCGCGAAAAAATATCAGAAGAAATAGGCCAGCCCGATTGGAGCCCAAACGATCGTACTGTTGATGTGCTTATTGGTCGTTTACGTAAAAAATTAAATGACGAAAAAGATCAAAAACGCATTGTCACCGTACGCGGTAAAGGCTATATGCTCTCTATTTAACCTAAACTTGGGTTATTTAGTACTTAGTTAATTGAGCAATAAGGCGCTCAAACGCACGGTAGTTAAGTGCCTCTTTCAGCTCATTTAAACTAATATTTTCAGCGCCTTTTAAGTCACTAATAGTGCGCGCCACTTTAATCACCCTATGATAAGAGCGTGGCGATAACGACAGCTTTTCGCTCGCTCTGGCTAAAAACTGCAACTCTGCAGCCGCCAGTACACAGTGCACACTCATTTCTTTGTTATTAAGCCTCGCATTAACCTTACCTTGGCGTTTTAGCTGCAAGTAATAAGCCGCTTCAACCCTTGATCTAACCTCAGCGCTGCTCTCCTCTGGCTGAGTACTTTGTAGCTCAACACTCGTTAACCTAGGTAGTTCTATTTGCAAATCAATCCGGTCAATAAAAGGCCCAGATACTCGCGATAAATAGCGCATAACTTGATCGGGAGTTGCCCGCTTATCTGTATGACTCCCCGTTGGGCTTGGGTTTAATGCTGTAATAAGCTGAAACTGCGCCGGAAACTCCATTTGCCTTGCTGCACGTGAGATAGTAACCGTGCCGGTCTCCATTGGCTCACGTAGTGAATCAAGCACCTTACGCTCAAATTCCGGTAATTCGTCCAAAAACAAAACGCCGTTATGCGCCAATGAAATTTCACCGGGCTTCGGGTTTGAAGAGCCACCCACCAAAGCGACTGCTGAGCATGTATGATGTGGATTACGAAATGGCCGCTGTCGCCAATTAGTTAAATCTATGGATTGCCCAATAATGGAGTAAAGCGCGGCAGTCGAAATAGCTTCATCATCCGACATAGCAGGCATTATAGTTGCCATTCGCTGAGCGAGCATTGACTTACCAGTACCTGGTGGACCTAAAAATAGTAAATTATGTCCGCCAGCTGCAGCAATTTCGAGTACTCGCTTTGCACCGGGCTGACCTTTCACATCGCTTAAATCAAGTAAAAAGTCAGGGGCTTGTGTGCAGTCGGGATACTCTATATTTAATGGTAAGGGTTGTTGATTAAGTAAATCCCCCCACACTTCTTGAATAGAGCTTACGGCTTTGCGTTTAACGCCATTAACTAGGCTTGCTAGGCTGTCGTTTGCAATAGGTAAAAAGCAGCAACGATCTTGCTCTTTTGCAGCAAGTACCGAAGGTAAAATAGCGTTTACACCACGCACCTCACCATTAAGAGCAAGCTCACCATAAAACTCGTACTTATGAATATCAGGACACACTATTTGCCCAGAGGCGACTAAAATACCCACCGCAATAGCAAGATCAAACCGTCCGCCATCTTTTGGCAAATCGGCAGGGGCTAAATTTACAGTTATTCGTTGATCGGGAAAACCAAATTGTGAGTTTTCGAGTGCGCTGCGCACCCTGTCTTTTGATTCTTTAACAGACGCTTCGGGAAGGCCTACAATATGAAAAGCGGGTAAACCATTACCTAGGTGAACTTCTACAATAACTTCAGGGGCATTTATACCCACTTGAGCACGAGAAAATATGCGAGCTAACGACATTCCTTATCCTAGTAAATGGTGTGATTACACCAGTTTAGTCAGGATATTTAAAAACGTGTAATGTGATTTGCCATTTTATCGCAGCCAAGCGCAGTAATAAGGTCATTAACATACCTAATATCATTGCCATTTCTGTTGCTAACGAAAAACCAATGCCAAGCGTATAAACAGTGCCACCCGCTATACAGGTAATAGCGTAAAGTTCACCTTTTAATAGCATAGGGATTTCGCGTGCAAGTACATCTCGAATTAACCCACCAAAACAGCCAGTAATTACACCCATAATTACGGCTGTCATATCGGGCATGCCAGCAAGTAGCGCTTTTTGCGCCCCCATTACGGCAAAAAAAGCTAAACCAAACGCATCTGCTGTTTGTAAAATATAATGAGGTATCGGCTTTTGTTTATTTATAAGGCGTGTTGTAACAAATACTGAAGCTAGTATGGCAAAAAAATAACTTTGGTCGTGCAACCAAAACACAGGAACATCTAAAATCAGATCTCGTACTGTCCCACCGCCAATAGCCGTTACCGTCGCTAAAACTACGACCCCAAAGCCATCCATTTTTTTCTCGTACGCTAGTAAAGTGCCCGATACGGCAAACACTGCAATGCCTATTAAATCAAACCAGTGATAAAGTTCTGTCATGTGTATTGTTACTTAAAATCTTTTAACCGTTTTAACATAAAATACTCTTTTTAAAAAATAAGTATTTTATTAAACGTTACGGGTCTTAGAGGAAAGTCACTAAATAAAGCAGAATATAAAATATTTTACCAAACTCCAGACGCAAAAAATCACTCGATAAAGAGTGCGATTTTGTTTTAACTTTTTAGATATTTAATTTCAGTGGTTTCGGGTGCCTGAGTTTGTAAAAAGCGAACCGACGACCTTCGCTTACTTATGCAAAATGTTTTGCGCAGTAACGGTGAGTTTTATAATTATAGGAATTCATTAAACTGCAGACGCAAAAAATCACTCGATAAAGAGTGCGATTTTGTTTTAACTTTTTAGATATTTAATTTCAGTGGTTGCGGGAGCTTGGGTTTGTAAAAAGCGAACCGACGACCTTTGCTTACTTGTGCAAAGTGTTTTACGCAGTAACAGTGGGTTTAAATTTATAAGAATTTATTAAACTGCAGACGCAAAAAATCACTCGATAAAGAGTGCGATTTTGTTTTAGCTTTTTAGATATTTAATTTCAGTGGTTGCGGGAGCTTGGGTTTGTAAAAAGCGAACCGACGACCTTTGCTTACTTGTGCAAAGTGTTTTGCGCAGTAACGGTGAGTTTTATAATTATAGGAATTCATTAAACTGCAGACGCAAAAAATCACTCGATAAAGAGTGCGATTTTGTTTTAGATATTTAATTTCAGTGGTTGCGGGAGCCGGATTTGAACCGACGACCTTCGGGTTATGAGCCCGACGAGCTACCAGACTGCTCCATCCCGCG